>JBCBTL010000220.1:0-5239 GCA_039818705.1 Cyanobacteria bacterium J06639_1 | reverse complement strand
GATCGCGAGTGAGTCCAGATGTAACGGAATGCAGACGATCTTAGTGCAGGTCGCCTGCGAGTACACTAACGACGTTCGCGGCAAACAAAGAGCCTCCTATCCATGTGGTCGGCCTTCGATCTCGAACCTTGCCACAGAGTCGTACCGCACCCGTACCGTTTAGTCTGTCTGGGCGAGATGGAATTGGATCGAGCTACCCCCGTCTACGCTTGCGTCGTCGAGGGTTGCGATGGATTGCGCGTGCGAGAAGCCCTGCGTCGAGTCTCCTCAAGCAGCGGTCTTTATCCACTTCTGACCGCTTTCGATGTTTGCGGTTGGGATATTCCCTGGTTTAACGAGGAAACAGGGCAATACATCCAGGAAACTCACCCTGTTAATCCAGATAGTCTCGAACATTTTTGGCAGTCCTTTCAGTCCGATTTGCCCGAGCGCTTGCCGTGGGTTGCAGTAAACGCCACGAATGCAGCGATGAACATCGACAGCACGAAGGTTTTTCAAGCTTTAGAAACTCTGCATTTGAAGCAATGGGAACGCGAGTACGAGGCTTTGTTCCTGCCTTCTAGTACCGAGTCAGTGGCTCCTTTTGCTTGGCAACTTTCGCTGAATGCCGAACCCTACGCGGCGATCGTGCTTCTGCCCGTTTGCGAGCCGTGGCAGGCGGCACTGTTTGCCTGTCACCTCAGTGGCAATCGAGAACACGGCTGGGCTGAAATCGGTTATCCCGAGTTCTCTCCGAAAGCACTCCACTCCTACGAATTGGCTCAGATCGCATTCGATCTCGTCGTTTGCAAGCACTGGTGGGAAACCTGTCGAGCTGAAATCGTGTATTCCGAACCCAACTCCCTGCATTGGATAGCCGCATATCCACCGCGAACGTTTGAGGCTGCACTTCAGCTAGCGAAAGAGCAGTATTTGTATTGCAACGATGCTGTGGCGCAACGAGCGCGATCGTGCGAAGACGGTCGAACCCTCATGGCTGAATCAATCTGTCATTTGGCTCAGATTTTGCAAGTAAGCAATCGCTGGTCGCTGGGGTGGGATTGAGGCGAGCGTGTTCGGGGATACGGGGTGCTGCACGGTTGCTCGCGATCGCTTATACACTTCAGGCAGATAGCTCAGTCGCTAGATGTTTGGAGCGTGTGAGGAGCATGATGACTATTTCTTCTTGGCAGCGTCGCGGGCTGGTGGGAGCGGCGATCGCCCTGACCGGCTTTGGCCTAGCTGCGTGCGACGACGAAAGCAATTCGACCGTTGCCCCGCCCGTCAATCCCAATCCACCGGTAGAAGCCACCATTGCTGAAGTGCAAGGGGCGGGTCACGTTGCGGCTTTATTGGACGAGATGGTTGAGGTTGATGGGATCGTCACTGCGGTGATTACCGATGGTGGTGCTGGCTTTTACCTGCAGTCCCTCGACGCGGACGACGATACCGACCCTGCCACCTCTGAAGGCATCTTCGTATTCACCGACATTGCCCCCAACGTCTCGGCGGGCGACATCTTGACGGTGACCGGAGAGGTGTCCGAGTTCCGGCAGGGTGGCGATGATTCGGCCAATTTGTCCACCACGCAGATTTCCGACCCGATGATTACCGTGCAGTCCAGCGGTAACGAGCTGCCCGAGGCCACGGTTATTGGAGCGGGCGGACTGAGTATTCCTAGCGACTTCGTGCAGTCGGCTGGCGATGTTGAAGACGAGGCGCGGACGTTCGACCCCACGGCCAGCAGCATTGACTTCTTTGAGAGCGTGGAAGGCATGTTGGTGCAGGTGTCGAGCTCGGTTGCCGTCAGCCCGAAAGACCGTTTCGACCAACTGTTCGTGATGACGGATGCGGACTATGCCAATGCGCCGCAAACCCTTCGCGGCGGCGTTTTCATCTCGGAAGACAACTTCAATCCCCAGCGCATTCAGCTCGATGGTGGTATCGACGACTCCTTCCTTCCCGATGCCAACGTCGGTGCATCGGTCGATGCTGCCACTGGCGTTGTCGGATACAGTTTCAGCAATTACGAAGTTATTCTGACCGAGTTGGCCACCGCCGATAACCCTCTCCCTGCTGCCGACACGACTCAGCTTACAGGGACTGATACGCAACTGACGATCGCTACCTACAACGTTCTCAATCTCGATCCGGGTGACAATACGTTCGACGCGATCGCTGGCCACATCGTTACGAACCTAGCCGCGCCAGACATCATCGCGCTGCAAGAAGTTCAAGATAACGACGGTAGAACGGACAGCGGCGAAACGGATGCCGACCAGACCTTCGGAGCGCTGATCGCCGCAATCACGGGTGCTGGAGGCCCCACCTACGAATTCCGCCAGATTAACCCCGGCAATCGCGAAGATGGCGGTCAGCCGGGCGGTAATATTCGCGTCGGCTTCCTGTTCAACCCCGATCGCGTGTCGTTCGAAGATCGTGCCCCTGGAGACGGCGGCAGCACCACGGTAGAAGTCATTCCCCGTATTAACGACGCTGCACCTGTGCTCTCGGTCAATCCCGGTCGCGTCGATCCCGCGTCCTTCCCCGACAGCCGCAAGCCGTTGGCTGGAGAGTTTCAGTTCAACGGCGAAGCCGTGTTCGTGGTGGCGAATCACTTTAATTCCAAGGGTGGAGATGACCCCCTTTACGGTCGCTTCCAGCCCCCGGTGCTCAATTCGGAAGCCGAGCGTTTGACTCAGGCAGAAGCCGTGAACGAGTTTGTAGACGACATCCTCGCTCTCGATGCCGATGCCAACGTCATCGTGTTGGGTGACCTGAACGACTTCGAGTTTTCAGATCCGATTGCGACCGTAGCTGGTGATGCGCTGACCAATCTGATCGATTCGGTGCCAACCAACGATCGCTACACGTTTAACTTCCAGGGCAACAGCCAAGTGCTCGACCACATCTTGGTCAGCGGCAGCCTTGCCACCGGCGCTGAAGTCGATATCGTTCACGTGAATGTCGATTCGGCTGAAGTGATTTCCGATCACGAGCCCGTGGTCGCTAGAGTGAGCGTGAACTAGGTCGTTCGGTCATTCGACAGCGGTTTCATCCCGCTCGCTGGCAATGAAAAGGGTCGCGCAATGTTAATTGCTGCGACCCTTCTTACATTCAGGACGTATTTGGGTTAAAGGATGAGCGATCGCCCTACTTTGCAGACGGTTCCACCCACTTCCCGTCAGACTTAATCAAATCGATGAGAGCCGCGACACCTTCGGCCTCGGGCACTTTCTTCACCTCTTCGCGACCGCGATAGAGCGAAATCGTCCCCGGAGTTTTACCCACGTAGCCGTAGTCGGCATCGGCCATCTCGCCGGGGCCGTTGACAATGCAGCCCATCACCGCGATGTCTAAACCCGTCAGGTGATTCGTGGCGGCGCGGACTTCAGCCAGCACGGTTTCTAAGTTAAACAGCGTGCGCCCGCAGGAGGGACAGGCCACGTATTCCACCATCGTTTTACGCAAGCCCAACGCCTGCAAGATGCCGTAGCAGACCGGAATTTCTTTTTCGGGAGCTTCCGTCAGCGACACGCGAATCGTATCGCCAATGCCCTCCGCCAACAGCGTCCCAATTCCGGCGGTGGACTTGATGCGTCCGTACTCGCCATCTCCGGCTTCCGTCACGCCGAGGTGGAAAGGATAGTTATAGCCAAGTGCGTCTAAGCGCTGCGCCGCCAGCCGATATGCGGCCAGCATCACGGGCACGCGCGAGGCTTTGAACGACAGCACGATGTTGTGAAAGTCGAGGTCGTTGCAAATTTCGATAAACTCCAGCGCCGACTCCACCATGCCTTCGGGGGTGTCGCCGTAGGTAAACAGCATCCGCTCGGCCAGCGAGCCGTGGTTCACGCCAATGCGCATGGCTTTGTCTTGCTCTCGCAGCGAAGTCACCAGCGGCTCTAACGTTTCGCGGATTTTGTCGCGGACTTCATCAAACTCAGCCTGGGTGTATTCCTCGCGATCGCCACTGGGCTGCTCGAACACGTATAGCCCCGGGTTGATCCGCACCTTATCGACGTGCTTGGCCACTTCGAGAGCGATTTTCATGCCGTTGTGATGCACGTCCGCCACCAGCGGCACGGGCTGGTAGGTATCCGCAAGTTGCTGGCGAATCTCCGCCAATGCCTTCGCGTGCCCAATGCTCGGGACGGTGACTCGGACGATTTCGCTTCCTGCTTCGTGCAGGCGGCGAATGGCGGCGGTTGCGCCCGCAATATCTTTGGTGTCTTCGTTGATCATCGACTGCACCACAACCGGATGGTTACCGCCAATGGTGACCGTACCCACCCGCACGGGACGGGTGACACGACGGGGATACGCGAGTTCGAGGTGGGGGTGAGTTTCGGGTGATTGTGCCGCAGGAGGGGTCAGCGTTTGCATGGAGATTGAAGGGGGTGACCGCACGAAATCTGACAAGAGCGATCGCCAGAGATGACACTTCGCTCCGTCCTGATTGTAAGTTGACATCCTCTCCGGCCTGAAGGCGCGGAGACTCCTACGACCCGTTTAGTTATGGGGTTTCGGTGGGTTGCTGCTTCACAGACAAAAGCCCGAGTCAGACTGGGTCTTACACCGTCTCCACAGCCGTTTAATGTCTCCGTGTGCCCCCCGGCGACGAGCAGATCCTATCAAAGAAGTCGTCCTCAAAGGACGAGGGTTGTATCCGTTGCCAAGGCTCAGACCGAACTCGCTCCCTCGCACTCCCAACCGCATCGGAGCTAGCCGTCGGACTGAGACATAATGGAATTGTAAACTTTCGTGTAGCAGGTGCGTCTGTGGCCGTCGATTTAGCCGAAATTTCCGCCAAGCTGGAGAGCGATCGCCCCGCCGATCGAATGCTCGCCCTCGCGAAACTGCGGGAAGTGCCTGATGCCGATGCCGTGCCGCTGATCATGAAAGTGATTGACGACAACCACCAGCAAGTTCGCTCTTGGGCGGTGTTCGCACTAGGGGTCAAAAAAGCAGAGTCGTCGCTGCCCGTCCTGCTGAACATTATGGAAACCGATGACGATTATGGCGTTCGGGCGGATGCGGCGGGCGCGCTGGGATATTTGGGTGACGTGCGCGCCTTCGAGCCGCTCGTGCGGGCGTTTTACGAAGATGTGGAGTGGCTGGTACGCTTTAGCGCGGCGGTCTCGCTGGGTAACTTGGGCGACCCGCGCGCGTTCGACGTATTGATCGAAGCTCTAGACGCGCCTGAAACCCTAGTGAAACAGGCCGCGATCGCCGCTCTAGGAGAAATTGGCGATATCCG
>JBCBTL010000219.1:0-5266 GCA_039818705.1 Cyanobacteria bacterium J06639_1 | reverse complement strand
CGCCCGCGAGCATCTGTTTTGACGAGGTCAATACCAGCCGACCGCCACTTGAAAAAGACCGCACGAACTGCATCAAACCGCTGACGTGATAGAGCGGGAGCGTGCAAAAGGAATCGACGCGATCGCGCTGAAAATACTCCTGAAATCCTGCCACTGAAGCCACAAGCGTTTCCCACGCGTGCATCGCGAACTTGATCTCACCCGACGAGCCTCCCGTAGGAATGAGAATCAGACCGCGATCGCCAGCGTCACTCTCAGTTGGGGGGTGAGACGCTATCGGGCAGTTCCCAAAAATAATCTGGGGACGGGCGATCGCCTCCACCTGCGACCACTCGCGATCGCCCCAGTGGGGATTGCAGAGAAACACCGGATATTCGGCGATGCAGGCCGCTAAAAAATGAGCTAGGAATTTTGTCGAATCGCGATCGCAGACCAATACTCGCGGATGCTTTGCGCCCCAATCCCGAGTTAACGCATCTAAACTTTGTCGAACGCTGCGAGCGAACTGGAGACTATCCGCGCCGAACCACCACGACTCGTCCGCGCGACGCTGCAAACTGTCCAGAATGTCTAGTCGCGCCATAGGGTGTCGAGGAACTCGCGATCGCTTTCGCGAAACCATTGTTCCACGCCGAAGCCCGCTGCTCGATTAGGGGCTAGGTCTGCGGCGAGGCGCAGTCCGGCCTCACGCGCGATCGACGTGCCTAAAACCGACGAAAACACGGCATCAATATCGTGAGTTTGGCAGAATTCCCGTAGGCGAACGGGACAGCCAGCGATCGCGGGCTTAATGACGAAAATTCCTCGCCAGCCGCGTCGATAACAGGACTCCATCTGCTGTACAGTACCCGCCGATTCATCCAGAGCGATGGGGGTTTGAAAGCGATCGCTCAGTCGCAATAAATCATCGAAATAGTCCACAGGGAGCGGCTGCTCGACGTACTCGATATTCAGGCGATCGCACACTGTCAGCCACTCGCAGGCAATGTCCCAGGTGAGGCCGCCATTCGCATCAAGTCGGAGCGCAGCTTCGTCCGGGAGCGCATCGCGTAGCGTCTCTAGCACTGCCAACTCATCTCGCCACGCTCCCACCGCAATCTTCCATTTGAACGTACGCTTTCCCTCTGCCCAAAGCAACGGCCAAGCTTCGAGGGCAGCTTCTCCAGCAGGCAAAAGCCCGCTCTGCGGTAAATCGAGTGGGGGAGGCAACGCGACCGTTAGCTCCGTAAGTGCCGACACAAATGCAAACGTACATGCAGGTAAATTCTCGGGGATTTCGAGAATAGCTTCTGGAGTAACCGTCGGGAATAGGCGATCGCAACACAATAAAGCCGCCTCCAAACGCTCCGAGCCAAAATCCGGCAGTGGCGCAATTTCTCCCCAGCCCATGCGACCGTCTGACGCAGTGAGGCGCACGATGATGCCTTCGCGAGCCGCCCACAACCCGTGGCTAGTGATGAGGGGTTGTCGAAAAGGACGGCGATAGGAACGAAATTCGAGTTGGTACATGCGTGGAATAACGAGTGTATCTCTATTTTCCCCGTATAAAGTTACATTTTATACGTTTATATAGACTTCATCATTTGAGGTGCGAGGACGGCACGGCGATCGCCTCACGGCGTTGGTGGCTTATCCTATCCGAAACCGTTACAAGAATCCCGTCAATAGTCCCGTCAGTAGGAACGCGCCGAGTGCCACACGGTAGATGATGAAAAGCGTGGTGCTGCGGGTTTGCAGAAATTTCAGCAGCCAATCGATAGATGCATACGAAAAGATAAATGCCGATAGCGTGCCGATCGCCTGGGCGGGTAATGCCGAAGGCGCGTAATCGCTAACGAACTCCACGGCTCCTGCCAGGGCAAGTGCCGGAACGCCCAGTAGGAAAGCGTAGCGAGCGGCCATCTCCCGCTTCATCCCCAAAAACAATCCGGCAGTAATCGTCGAACCCGATCGCGACACGCCCGGAATGAGGGCCAGCGCTTGCGCGAACCCAACGACCACACCATCTGAGATGCGAATGCTCTCGATTGTCCGTTCGCGGCTACCCTGACGCTCCGCCCAGGCCAGCATCAAAGCGAGCACGATCAGCGCCACAGCAATCACAGAAATTTGTCTGGGAGGCGAGCCATAGATGAACTTTACCGCCAAGCCAACGATGACAATGGGGAGCGTCCCGATCGCCACGCCCGTAAAGATCTTGAATTCAGGCGATTCGAATTCCCGTGTCTGAATGGCCGTCCAAGTGCCCGTCAATACGTTGCGCAAATCTTCGGCAAAGTAGACGAGAACCGCGACGAGACTGCCCAACTGGATCACGGCAGAAAACGACGCGCCGAAATCCGGCCATCCCAGCAATGCAGGGAGAATGCGCAGGTGTGCCGTACTGCTGATCGGCAAAAACTCCGTCAATCCCTGCACGGCTCCCATGACGAACGCCTGAACCAGCGAGGGATCTTGGATATCTGGCGCAGTCTCAGCCAAAAGAGGCATCGACGTGAAACCCATCAAAAAACTCGCGATCGCCATCAACACTCTCGCCAAACATCCCACTTATTGTGGAGGATCGAGGGGCATTTGCAAGTGCGAATCGGGCGATCGCGTCTGTAATGCTCGGGCCAACTGACTTGCGCCTAATCAGACCCGCTGGATGTCAATCAGACCTGCCGGATATCAATCGGACCCGCCGATCGTGACGATCCACAACCCCACCGTGCGATAGAGCGGATTCGCTTCTGTACCCAGCACTCGCGCGTAGATGCGATACAGCCCGTTGCTGCGGGGGTTGCGCACGCGAGAGAGAACGAGCCGCATTTCTTGTCCAGCAGCAATAGGCTGGTCGGCAGCTACTTCCAACGATTTGAACTCGGGATCCCAAGAAACTTCCCGCAGTTCGATCGGTTCACCTTCGACCTCTAAGCGCACTTGCTCGGGATTAACTTTACCGTCGAATTTTTCTTCAAAATTGATGGCTACTTCGTTAACCGCCACATCTTGAGCGGGAATTTTGAGGCGGTAGCGATCGAGCGATCGCCGTTTGCCATTGAAATCGAGCCTGTACCCCAACACCTCTTGGCCGTTGGCACCCGTGATCACGATACCGCCCTGAGCATCGGCAGGAGCCGATATGAGTACACTGCTAGCAACGGCAAAACCGCACAGCCCTAAGCCCGTCGCCAATCCAAGTAAGATACGTTTCATCATGACCTCGTTCGTCTTTACCTCACTCGCCAACTGTCTGCCCTAACCCCAAGCGCGTCGCACTTAAGCATTCCGTTCGAGTTTGAAGCACGCCCTCGATATGTAACAGACTCGATACACTCTCGTCATTTTAGGGGATCGCAGTAGGGGAGACGATGGAGCCACACGCACGAAGTCTTGCCATAAAGCGTGCCGCGCAATCGCAGGGCTTTCACAAAATCGGCATCGCCAGCTTGGACGATCCCCCCGACACTTCGAGTCTATCCCGGTGGCTAGAGGCAGGCTATCAGGCGGACATGCAGTGGATGACCAATCCGAAACGCTTCGATCCGGCTTTAATAATGCCCGAAGCGCGATCGCTCGTCTGCGTAGCCCTCAACTACTACACGCCCCACCCCCACTCGCAAGAGCCTGACACCGCCAAATTCTCGCGCTACGCCTGGGGCCGCGACTATCACAAAGTGTTGGGCAAGCGTTTGAAAGCCCTCTGTGCCTGGATGGAAACCGAATTCGACTGCCAAACTCGCTTTTACATCGATACCGGCCCGATTTCCGAAAAACCCTGGGCGATGCAAGCCGGACTGGGTTGGATTGGCAAAAATAGTTTGCTACTCACCCGCGAATACGGATCGTGGATTTTTCTGGGGGAAATTCTGACGACTCTGGAACTGGAGCGAGATCGCCCCCACACTAGCCACTGCGGAACCTGCACCCGCTGCCTGGATGCCTGCCCCACTGACGCGATCCCGATGGCGGGAGTGGTGGACTCGAATCGGTGCATTGCCTATCACACGTTGGAGAGTCACGCGCCAGAGTTGCCGGAGGCGATCGCCTCCCACCAACACAACTGGGTAGCGGGCTGCGATATTTGCCAGGACGTATGCCCCTGGAATCAGCGGTTTGCGCACCCTACAGATGTTGCAGACTTTCAACCCTACCCAGATAACGTAAACCCCAAACTCAGCGAACTCGCCCGGATAACTCCAGACGAGTTCGATCGCCGTTTTCCCGCTTCAGCATTGCGACGGCTCAAACCCGAACGGCTGCGCCGCAACGCCCGCGCCGCGCTTAAATCCGCGCCTAACGAGCCTCGTACTCGCTAAAGGTTTGATAGGGCTTGCGTTCTTCCGCCCAGAGGTGACAGTTCAACACTTGACCCATCAACTTCCAATCAAATTTCGTGCGCACCATGCGATCGCCAAACTTCTCTTGCAAAGCGCGATCGGCAGCTCGTAAGTGATACGACGGCACTCCGGTCGAAACGTGGTGGGGAATGTGGACGTTGATGTCGTGGCAGAGCCATTCAATCCAAGCCGGATAGTCGCAATGCACGGTTCCGTTGAGCTGAGCCTCAGCCGCATCCCACTCGGCTTCATGTCGGAAGGGAATGTCTGGGTGGGTGTGGTGGACAATCGTGAACGTACTCAGCCAGAAGTGAAACACCAGCCAGGGCATCAGCCAGAACTTGACCAGTCCCCACCAGCCCGTGAGGTAGGTCAGCGCCGGTAAAGCGATCGCCCCAAAAAGAATCACGATGAGCGCCGACTGATGAAACTGAGCCCGGTCGCGATCGTTGTGGTGGGCCAGCAAGTCGGGATTGAAAAAGTGCGTCCGAATCCAGTGCAGCGTGGAGGCAAACCACCACAGGCTCGTGCGGGTCAGCCGGTAGGCAACGCGAATCACGCCCGTGGACTCTTCATACTCAGACTCGCTGAACGGTCGCCAAGCATTGTCGCGATCAATTTGGTTGGTGTAGCGGTGATGGCGATCGTGCCCCAACCGCCAGCCGTGAAACGGAAAGATCAGAGGCAAGAACATGACCGTTCCCAGCCAGTTATTCACCCAGAGGCTGCGGGAAAAAGAGCGGTGGCCGCAGTCGTGACCGATGACGAACCATCCGGTTAATGCCGTCCCGGTAAAAATCCACTCCAGCGGCAGCAGCCAAGGGGTGGGGTTAAAGATCAAAGTCAAATATCCCAGCACGGCCATCGAAACGCTGGTGGCAACCATCCCAGCAGCGCGCCAGGCATTGGGTTTGAAATACTCGCGGGGAATCGCTCGAATGACA
>JBCBTL010000218.1:0-5279 GCA_039818705.1 Cyanobacteria bacterium J06639_1 | reverse complement strand
ATCCAGACGGCGCGACGGGGCACGTCCACCTGGCGATCGCGCACCAGCTCAGGCTGTCGTTTCATCAGTAGGTTCACGGCATTTTGCGGCGGAATCGCTTCGGCAAAGACGGGGGGGCGATCGCCCTCCAAATCCCGAGATAGGCTCCATTCACACTCGTCTTCATCGGCGAGTTCGGCAGCTTCGAGCACGGTATGAAAGAGTCTGCGAGTCGAAATGACTCGGTCTTCAACGGAACCGCGCGGCAGGCGATCGCTGGGGTCGCGCACGATTAACGGCACCCGCACCAGCTCGTTGTACAGCGACAGAAAGTGACCGACGAAATTTTTCTCGCCCAGATGCTCGCCGTGGTCGGAGCAAATAACCACTAGGGTATTGTCCAGTCTGCCGTCGCGCTTGAGGGCATCTAAAAATGCGCCCACCTGTTCGTCTTGGCGAGCCACTTCGGCATCGTACATGCCGTCGAGGGTGGCTTTTTGGCGATCGTCCAAAGCTCCAGCGAGGGGAGCCAGCCAGCCGTAGATATCGCTGTTGAAGCGACGCAGGTAGTGGCGCGCCCGCTTGTCTTCGAGGACGTGGGGCGCAAACTGCTCCACGAATTTACGAGGCGGATGATAGGGCATGTGCGTCCCCATCAAATTAATGAAGGCGAAGATGGGCTGATCGGGGTCGGTACCTCGGCGATCGCGCAAGAGTCGCGCCGCATCCGCCAGCGATTTAGCCGTGTTGCCCTTAAAACTCAGCGCCGTCTGCCAGATGGGCACCATCAGCGGGCTGAACGAGAGCGCCAAGAGCGCCTCCGAACGGGCAAAGGCATCTTGAAGGCGGCTCAACCCCTTGGCGATGACTTTTTTGAATCCTTGCCGATAGCGATCGAGCCAGTTGGAGGGAATCCCAGCTTGATTGGGGCGCGAGGTGAGCAGGCCGCTGTAGTTGAGAAAGCTGTAGAAGCCGCGTCGCAGTCCGTTGTCGATCACGCCCACCAGCGGGTTGTTGCAAAATCCAGCCGTGTAGTAGCCGCCTGCGCTCAAACGCTCCGCTAGGGTCGGGACATCGGGACGCAGCACCGAGTACGACTGTAAGAGGCCGTGGGAAGAGGGATACAACCCCGTGAACATGGAGGCGTGGGAGGGAATCGTCCACTGCGCTGCCGACACGGCTCCGGCAAACAGGCGCGCGTCTTTGGCAAAAGCATCCAAATGAGGAGAAGTCGGTTTGTCGTAGCCGTAGCAGGACAGACGATCGGCGCGCTGCGTGTCGAGGACGAGGAAGACAATATCGGGGCGCTGCGTCATGCCAACTCCTGTGCGGGTCGCGATCGCTCAGCAAACTAACGTTAACTTAACCGAAGATTTACCCCTGAGCCGTATCAACCGTCCAGGGTTCGATACATCACGAACGCATCCACGAACCCGTGCTGGGGATGCTGAAAGGCTCCCGGCAGCGTCCCGACGATCGCGAACCCGTGTTTTTGCCACAGTCGGACGGCAACCTCGTTGGCAGAGACGACGCAATTGAACTGCATGGCGCGAAAGCCCAGCTCTTTTGCCACCGTCAGAGAATGCGCGCACAGGCAGGAGGCAATGCCTCGGTTCCGGGCGCGATCGCTCACGACGTACCCGCAGTTGCACACGTGGGAGCCGTTTCCGGCTTGGTTGGGTTTGAGGTAATACGTACCGAGGATCTGTCCGGCCTCGTCTTGCGCAACGAACGTTTGCAGCGGCGTATCGAGCCAAATGCGCCGCGCGTCCGCTTCGCTGATATCGACAGGAATAGCGTACGTCTCCCCTGCACGAAAGACGGGGGCAAGGATGTGCCAGATCGCAAACCAGTCTGACGGGGCGTGAGGGCGAATGGCGATCGCCTGCTGATTTGAGACTGGATGACTCATCAGATCCCGAAGGTTACGAATTACTGCGATCGTGAAGCGCTCGCCGCAGCGAGCCACGCTTCTAGGTGTGTGCGCGCGTTTGCGATCGCCTTTTTCCCGCGCAATGCCCCCAGCTTCGCTCCCGGACAGATCCAGGCCGGAGCCGGAGCGGCGATTTCATTGAGGAGTCTCTCTACGCTGCGCAGTTGGCGCGGCCAGTGAAACGTGTTCGTTTGGCGTTGAGGTACGGGAAAACCATTCGCATCGGGGAGCAAGTGACGGCCGCTAAACAGCACGCCTCCATCCCGCTCTAGGTACGCACAGTGCGATCCAGGCGAATGTCCCGGTGTCCAAATCAGGCGGAGGTCGGGGGCGAGCTGAAGATCGCGGTGGAATGAAGTTACGTCGAGGTGAGGTAGCAAGTAGGTTTCCTGTTCCTGCACGACCACCTCGCAGCCAAAGTCGCGGGCGATCGCCGTTACTGCCCCCGTTTGGGATGCAGGTACGCCGATGGCTTCCCGATGTGTCAGGAGCAACCAGCGCACGCCCCCCAACTCGTGCAGGCGATCGCGAACGTCCTCGGAATAGGCCGGACAGTCGACCAACAGGTTGGCGGGGGTGGACTGAGGCGATCGCCGCACTAGGTAGGACGTGCCGCCTAGGGCTTCGCGGTTGGGACGAGAAACGTAGATATCCGAGAGTTCGGAAATGGCGGCGAATGCGGGTGATGGTGACATGGAGGTCGCTTGCACGGGGGAAGCGAGTGCGCGAAGGATGGTGAAGTCTACTATGCCACTGCATCGCTGACATGGCTTGGCGATCGCAACTGGGCTTACTGGCTGCGATCGCCACAGCCTGACACCCTAAGCCGCTACTGCCTCTTCGTAAGGAGCGAACGTTGCTTTTTTCGCACCGCAGATCGGGCACTCCCAATCATCGGGAATGGCTTCAAAAGGGGTGCCGGGAGCAATGCCGGAATCGGGGTCGCCGGTGACGGGGTCGTAAATCATCGAGCATTTCTGGCAGATCCACTTTTGGGTAGCGGGATCGCCGCTGGCTGCTTTGGCTGCTGGGGCAACTCCGTCGAGGGCGTGCAGCGCTTCGGTGTAGCGATCGGCGTGGTGATGTTCGATAAACTTCAGCAGCCCGAAGTTGTGGGCAGCTTTGCGGAAGCTGCCCGCGTGAGCTTTCGCTTCTTCGCCCTGTGCCTCGAACTCTGCCGCTGCGTCGCCATCGCGATCGCTTTGCGCCTGTGCCGCAAACTCGGGATACATCGTCGTGTATTCATAAGTCTCGCCCTCGATCGCCAACTCTAAGCAACGAGCAGCGATCGCTTTTTTCTGCTCCTCACTCAGCGAAGCTGGATCGGCGACGACCAACTCGGGATGCATGAGGCGAAAGTGGGCGAAGGCGTGTTCGGTTTCTTGGTTGGCCGTTTCGCGAAACAGCCTGGCTAAGTCTGATAGCCCTAACTGCTTGGCAACGTCGGCGAAAAAGAGATATTTGCGATTGGCCATCGACTCGCCGCCGAATGCAGAGTCCAAATTTTTGGCGGTGTTGGAATTGGATAAATCCATGAGTGCCTCTCTCGATATCAACAGGAAAACGCGCCCTTGGATTCTCCTACAGTTCGTTTCTGCTTCTCGTTCGCTGACGTTATGAGGCGATCGCAAACGGTATGATTATCGAGTGATTGAATCCTTCAAATGTAAGGAAACTCAGAGACTCTTCCGGGGAAGGTTCTCTCGCAAGTTGCCGCAAGATAGTCAGCGTGTCGCGGCACGAAAGTTAGAACAGCTCCACGCCGCAACAGAGCTGACTACCCTACGCATCCCTCCAGACAATAAACTCGAATCCTTGAGTGGCGATCGTGCGGGGTAGCACAGCATTCGCATTAACATCCAGTGGCGTATTTGCTTTGTTTGGAGTGGTAAACACGCATACGATGTCGAAATCGTTGACTATCATTGAGGCAATTGTCCGTGAGCCAACGCGATTTTACTCCGATTCATCCTGGCGAGATTTTGCAGGAAGATTTTCTCTATCCCATGAATCTCACCGCAGAAAATATTGCCCGAGCCATTAGCGTCCCGACTGCTCGAATTGACGACATCGTGAGCGGGAAGTGCAGCATTACGGCTGAAACAGCTCTGCGCTTGGGTTACTTCTTCAGCATGGAAGCGCAATTTTGGATGAACCTGCAAACTCGGTACGACCTGGAAGTGGCTCGGGAATCATTAGCAGGGCGTTTGGAGCGAGAGGTACGAGTCCGACTCTGCTGAAGTGTGAAGCGCGCCAAGGAATCAGAGTAGATGCGGGTGACGTTATGTCGCGATCGCCGCTCCAACGAACGCCGAGCAGTGCCGTAAAATTAATGTCTTTCCCGACGCATCGGACGATCGCTTCTCTCCATGTTCTGCGACTACTTGCAAATGATTTTGACCGCGCGCGTCTATGACGTAGCGAACGAGACCCCGCTGGACGTGGCTCCGAATTTATCGCGGCGGCTCCACAATCAGGTGTTGCTCAAGCGCGAGGACATGCAGTCGGTGTTCTCGTTCAAGCTGCGCGGGGCATACAACAAAATGGCGCAGCTCCCCCCAGACGAATTGGCTCGGGGAGTCATTGCAGCATCGGCGGGCAATCACGCTCAAGGGGTGGCTTTGGGAGCGAGGCAGCTCGGCACTCGGGCGACCATCGTCATGCCCGTGACCACACCTCAAGTCAAAATTGATGCGGTGCGCGCCCGGGGCGGCGAAGTCGTGTTGTTTGGGGATACCTACGACGAGGCTTACGATCGCGCTCGTCAGTTGGAACAAGAAAAACAGCTTACGTTCGTGCATCCGTTCGACGATCCCCACGTGATTGCCGGGCAAGGCACGATTGGGATGGAAATTTTGCGGCAGCATCAGCAGCCCATTCACGCGATTTTCGTGGCGATCGGCGGGGGCGGCTTGATTTCAGGAATTGCGGCCTACGTGAAGCGGGTGCGACCGGATATCAAAATTATTGGCGTGGAGCCGGTGGATGCCGATGCCATGTACCGATCGCTGCAAGCCAACGAGCGGGTGCAACTGCCGCAGGTGGGTCTATTTGCCGATGGCGTGGCCGTGCGGGAGGTGGGAGAAGAAACCTTTCGGCTGTGCCAGCAATACGTAGATGAAGTAGTTCGGGTGGGGACAGACGATACCTGCGCAGCTATTAAAGACGTGTTTGAAGACACGCGATCGATTTTGGAACCGGCAGGAGCGCTGGCGATCGCGGGCATCAAAGCTTACGTGGAACGGGAGCAGATTCGCGACGAGACGCTAGTGGCGGTGGCGTGCGGAGCCAATATGAACTTCGATCGCCTCCGGTTCGTGGCCGAGCGAGCGGAGTTTGGCGAACGCCGAGAGGCCATTTTTGCGGT
>JBCBTL010000217.1:0-5293 GCA_039818705.1 Cyanobacteria bacterium J06639_1 | reverse complement strand
CACCGACCAGCCATCGCGGGCGATGATGCGACACAGTGCCGTCGCCACCAACGATTTCCCTACGCTGGAGGAGGTGCCCACCACCATCACAGATCGGGTCATATTTTGATGGGCTGTCATATTTTGATGGGCTTGGGTTTTTGGCGGGCGGCAATCACGCGATCGCATCCTGAAGCCGGACGCGCGTGGGGAAACTGATATTCCCGCAAATCCCCCCAGCACAGTCCCAGGTACAACTCTTGGCGAGTCGCATCAATCTCCACCCACTCGGCCTTGTCGGCTAGCCGCTCGACATCGTCAGGGGCGAGCGGTTCTGGAGGTAAGGCGTGCGACCACAGCGGCATATCTGCCGTCACGTCGCGCCAAAAGTCGAGCACTTGGGTTTTCCCCTGCGCGAGGATGTCGCGATCGCCTTCGATGGCGACGAGCTGATTGTGGAGTTCGGGATAGCAGATGACGCGCTTTTGAAACGTGCAGGAGCGCCACACAATGCCTGAAACCTGATGCTCGCGCTGATAGTGATGAATTTGCTCGCGGAAATCGCGATAGGCATAGCAGCGGCTCAGCTTTTCCGCCCCTAGCATGTGGGCGATCGCCGGATGTTGCAGGCGCTGCATTGAAGACGGCAACAGCCGTTCGCCGCGCCAGGTAGCCTTCAGCTCGGCATCGAGAATCTCGATCAGTTGGTCGGTGGCGTAGGGCATCGATCTGGATGGGAGCGATCGCTGTCCGATGTCCCTTTTACTGTACCGCCGGAATCGAGTCTCAGTTTGGAAAACTCGATCTTAGATGAGCTGGCCGTTCGGCATCAAGGTTTGATGAAAAGTAGCATCGCGCAGGTTGACACCGTACAGATCGGCTCCCGTTAGAACAGCGTGACTGAGGTCGGCTTCCACCAGGGTTGCGCCACTCAAGTCGGCATTGCTGAGGTCGGCTCCCTGTAAGTTCGCGTCTCTGAGGTCGGCTTCGCTCAAATCGGCATTGCGGAGATTGGACTTGCTCAGGTCGGCGGAGTTGAGGTTAGCGTTCGTCAGGTTCGAGCCGCTCAAGTCAGTCTCAGATAGCGAGGTTTCGCTCAGGTCTGCAGCAAGGAGAATGGCTCCCATCAGCTTCGCCCCGCGCAGGTCGGCCTCTCGCAGCGTCGCGCCGATGAGCGAGGCTCCGGCCAAGTTGGCATTGCCGAGATGGGCGCGGCGCAGTTTCGTGCCGTTCAAAATGGCTCGAATTAACACAGCGCGATCGAGGACACTTTTGTAGAGGTCGGCTTGACAAAGATCGGCACTTTCGAGCTTCGTCCCGGATAAATCCGTCCGAATCATCACCGCTTGTCGCAGCTTGGCTCGGTTGAGTTCGGCTTCGCTCAAATCCGCCCAGTGGAGGTCGGCCCAGCGAAAATCGCAGGCATCTAACCGCGCCTCTGTGAGAACGGCTTTACTCAGGTCGGTGCCGCGAAAGTCTCGTTCTCCCTGCGAGTAGCGCGCGATCAGATCTTGCGTGTTCATGTCAATCGG
Source organism: Cyanobacteria bacterium J06639_1 (assembly GCA_039818705.1). Taxonomy (GTDB): domain Bacteria; phylum Cyanobacteriota; class Cyanobacteriia; order Thermostichales; family PCC-7336; genus JBCBTL01. The sequence continues at coordinate 3,782 of JBCBTL010000217.1, read as the reverse complement.
CTCAAATACTATCGGTACACTAGCGATCGCGAGCGGATTTGCCCACCCCCAACTCCTGCCTCGCAACCTACAGGAGCTAGTTGAGATTTTCCATTCGAGAAATCACGGAGCGAATAGTCTTTAACTCAGGCAGCAGCCCTGTTTCGAGCCGCAACCTTGGTACGGTAATAGTATAGGTTCTAGCATTCAAATGCGCTGTCGGCTCGCGGGCATAGCATCAGGTGCTCGCAATGCGATCGCTTCCTAAACTCTTTCACTCCACCGTCGGATTCGCGCCTCAGTACAATTCGCTCCTCAATACGATTCGCTCCTCAATACGATTCGCTCCTCAATACGATTCGCTCCCCACTAGGATGTCCACTGCTATGGCTTGGTTTGTCAAAATCGAACGCGGCTGCGTCAATAAAGCGGAATTCGATCGCCACGTTCCCGCCCATACGGCCTACGTCAAAGACTTGATCGAGCGCGGCCATGGGGCACGGACGGGGTATTGGGCAGAAAAAGGTGGGGGGATGTTGCTGTTTCGAGCGGAATCACTTGCGGAGGCGAAAGCGATCGTGGAGCGCGACCCGTTGGTGGTGGCGGAGTGCGTGGAGTACGAGCTGCACGAGTGGGTGGTCGTGGTGGAGTGAGCTTGGGTTGGAGCGCGAACCTGGGTTCGGAGTCAGGCGTTAGTGGTCAGTTGAGGGAGCGGGTTTGGGCACAATGAGATTTAGTGTGTCTGGGTAAGCACGGTCGTGCGGTCGGCTTGGGTCGGACGTGCGGACGCTCCACTGAGATTGCATGAGAAAGTCTTGGCCTCAATGGATGTGGCACGTCGTGCCGGGCGCGATCGCGGCGGTGGTGACGGCGGGGTTGCTGCGCGTTGGGGCTTGGCAGCCGTTAGAGTTTATGAGCTACACGGCGCTGTTCCGGCTGCGGGGGGAGCGAGCTTGGGACGACCGCATTGCCGTCATCGCGATCGACGAAGCTAGCCTGCGGGAATTAGGAGCGTTTCCGTGGCCGCGTCAGTACTACACGCAGCTTTTGGAACAGCTCCAGGTGGCCGAACCCAGTCTGGCGATTATGGATTTGGTGTTCTCGGATGAGAGTGCCGAAGACGATCGCCTGATGAATGCCATGTTCGACGCGGGCAATGTGGTGTTGCCGCAGGCGTGGACGCCAACGGGCGAGCCGCTGTTAACGAACGCCACCATCGAGATGGGGGCGGTGAACCTGGGGCACATTCAAAAACGCGAAGACCCGGACGGGCTGGCTCGATTTATTGAAGCGGGAGTGTCTGGCATCCCCATTTTGGGCATTGCGGCACTAGAGGCTTACACGTTCTCCCCCGACGCGCCCCCCGAATTAAGCGATCGCGTGGAAAAGTTGACCGACAATCTGGACGCGCGTTTGTGGGTCGATTGGCCGGGGTCAGCCAGATCTCTGACGACCTTGTCGTTTGTGGAGGTGATGCGAGGCGAGGTGCCCCCCGAAACCCTAACGGGGGCAATCGCGATCGTGGGAGCCACGGCGACAGGACTCGACCCCCTACGCACGCCGTTCGATCGCCTGCCTCCCGCTAGCGGCTTGCATTTGCACGCGGTCACCATCGATAACGTGCTGCAAGATCGCTTTCTCGTCCGACCGGCACCGTGGGGCATAGGCCTGATTCTGCTGCTGGGCGGGCCGGGGTTGAGTTGGGCGATCGCGCGCTGGCAGGCCAGTCGGCGGTTGCTGGCGGTTTCGCTAACGGCGATCGCCTGGGGCGGCATCAGTTTGGGTGCGATGCACGCCAACGTGTGGATGCCGGTGGCGATGCCGGTGGGGCTGGTGGCGATGACGGGAGCTGGCGTGGCGTTAGAAAAGCGACTGCGAACGGATTACCGGCTCGGGCGACAGATTCAACAGCTCTGGCGAACCTATTCACTCGATGTCGTCGAGCAAAACCCGGCCCTCTCCGAGCAAACCGGCAGTTTAGAGATCTTGGCGGCCCCGCGCAATCCCGATCGCGTCGAGCAGCTCGGGGAATTAGCGGCACTCTTCGGGCGATCGCAGTCCGCGCAGGCGGCGATTTCGCGGAGTTTGTCGCTGGGGCTGGTGGCCGCCGACGGTCAGGGCGTGGCGTGGTTTTGCAATCCGGTGGCGGCGCGCTGGCTGCACTTGCAGGTGGGCGAACGACTCGAAGATCGGCTGACTCCGGGCTGGATCGAAACCGAGACGTGGCGAGAAGATGTCCAGTTCGTACAGCGCGGGTTGAATTTAGAGCCGCGCGAAATCGCTCGGGGCGATCGCTGGTACGTGATGAAGCTGGAGCCACTCTCCGCGCAACAGACTCAGCCCGACCGCTCGGCAACTCCGGATTCCGACGCGGGATTTCTACTGGTTTTGGAAGACGTGACGGCCAGCAAGCAAATGCAGGCTCAGCTTTTGCAAACCGAGGTCGATCGCCGCGAACAGCTTGCCGCTCAAAATGAAACGCTGCGGGAAGCGCGCCGGATTGCGGAAGCGGCGACCCAAATGAAGAGTGCTTTCTTGGCGAACATGAGCCACGAAATCCGTACGCCCATGAATGCAGTTATCGGGATGACGGATTTACTGCTAGATACGTCGCTCAATCGCGAACAGCGTGAATTTGTTGAAATCATCCGCAACAGCGGCGACGGTCTGCTGACCATCATTAATGAAATCCTCGACTTTTCCAAGCTGGAATCGGGCGGAGTCGAGCTAGAAATCCTCGATTTCAACTTGGCGCAGTGCATCGAATCGGTGGTTGATTTGTTAGCTACTTCAGCGCGGCAGAAAGGTCTAGAACTCGTGCCTTGGGTTCACCCTAACGTTCCCATTTCAGTCTGTGGCGACCCGACTCGGTTGCGGCAAATCGTGACGAATTTGGTTGGGAATGCGCTGAAGTTCACTTCGACGGGGGGCGTGACGATTGAGGTCACGCTAGTTGAAGACCGCGAAGACAGTGCCTCCGTGCGTATTGCGGTCAAAGATACGGGGATTGGAATTTCAGCAGAGGGGCAGAAGAAACTGTTCCAATCGTTTTCGCAGGCGGATGCTTCGACCACTCGCAAGTTTGGCGGTACGGGATTGGGGTTGGCGATCTCGAAGCGCTTGGTCGAGTTGATGGGAGGAGACATCGGGGTTCAGAGCGTGCAGGGGCACGGTTCGACGTTTTGGTTCGAGTTGCCGCTCGCCAAACAGAAAACCGTCCGGAACTTGGCGGCTGCGCCCGTGGCGGCTTTGGCGGGCAAGCAGCTCGCGATCGCGAACGGATTCCTGAGCGGACGACAGGCGATCGCCTCTTATGCATCTGCCTGGGGGATGGACGTGAAGGAGGCTGGCAGCGGCACTGCGGTACTCGTCGCGCTGCAACAGGCCGCGACCGCCGCGCTGCCGGACGTGCTGTTGGTAGATGGAGAGATGTCGGATCTCAATGGCGAGCAGCTTTTGCGCAAGCTGCAAGCGAATCCGGCGACGCTGCCAGCGCATCGCATCGTGCTGACTTCGCTGGCACATCGCGATCGGGCGCAGCATTGTGTTGACACCGGCCTCGCACAGCATTACCTGGTCAAGCCGCTGAAAGCAGGGGCGTTACAAGAGATACTGCTGCAAGCCTTAGCCCCCGCCGCACACCAGTCCTCTCACGCGCTTCAGAGTGCCGCAGACGCGGAAAATCGCGAGCGGAGCGATCGCGCGCGCAAAGAGCGTCATGCGGCGGTCAAGCTCCTGCTGGCGGAAGATAATATCGTCAACCAAAAGGTGGCGCTGCGGCAGCTCCAAACTCTGGGGTATGG
>JBCBTL010000216.1:0-5294 GCA_039818705.1 Cyanobacteria bacterium J06639_1 | reverse complement strand
GTTCTACCTGCCCCGACTGGCGCACTGGCTCAATGAAAGTCGAGAGGACGGATTTGTGGGGATTCTCGGGTTTCAGAATTTGGCGCAGTTGGAGCGCATGTACGGGAAGGAGGGGGCGCGGATTGCAATTGGAGGGTGCGGGACGAAGTTCGTGTTCAATCCGCAGGAGTACGAGGTGGCGGAGATGTTCAGCAAATATTTGGGGGATGAAGACGTGCGATTGAAACAGCGCTCGCGGGGACACAGTGGCGGGCGCGGCAGTGCCAATACCTCGGAGCAGGATCGGACGCGCAAGCTGGTGGACGCGAATCAGTTTTTGACGCAGCCAGAAGGGACGTGCGTGGTGGTGACGCCGGGGCTGGCGGACGGACGGCGAGCCAGCTTACCTGCGCGGGTGAGCGTCAAGATCCCCGACCGCGAGCGGCGGCGGGTGGAACGAGCGGCGACGCTGTTCGAGCGCAGGTTATCTCGCACTCGGGCATTGAAGTCTTCGGCAGGAGTGTCAGAAGCGGAGTTGCGGGAGCGATACGAGGAAGCCAATCGGTTTCTGCCATTGTCGGGTCAACCTGCGAAGCAAGGAGGGGCGGAGACGATGCCCGCGCCTGACGACCCGAGAGTGACGGCGATACTGGCGCAGCATGAGTTCTTTCCAGACAGACAGCATGGTGATGAAGCGTAATCATCAATTGGCAGAAAGGTAGGTCGCCTTCTAAACAGATTTGACACCAAGTGTGAGACTTGTCTTTTTCGCTCTCCTCCTAATAGAGGCTGATTTCTGAGCTAAGCAATGCGCGTATTTCTGCTACTTAGTAGGGTCGTAAGTTCGTATGTGTTTTAAGGCGGACAGTGATGTCGTCTCACCTCCAAGTATCTAAATGGCTAGTTTGGGTTGTGTCATAGTCGAGGTGCTCAGACGCTGAGGGAGCTGTTCTAGGTGACGTCAGACATCTCATCCATTCGCGAATGTCGCTACTGTTCGGAGTATTCGCAGGCTAGCGGGGAAGCACCGATCGGAACGGCAGGAGAACTCGACCATTGGGTTGCGATCGCCCTACCTCAGCCCATAAACCGCCAGTTGTGGGCCGACCGGCCCGCTCTGGCTCCTTTGAAACAGTTGCCGAGAGCGATCGCTTTACGCCTCGGCCTGCGGTTACGAATAGTCGCGATCGCGTCAGAAGGAAATACCTACGATCCCGAGCGGGTACAAGTGTTGCATTATGCCCGACCGAAGGGGGCGTTTGCGTCATTCCAGCGCTCGGAATATTGCCTGCCCGAACATCATGTCGTGTCGCTAATCCGCCACGCGCTCGCACGTCCGCAGGGTCAGTCTCTTCTCCAGCAGTACCGACGAGACGACACCGATGGCATCCGCGACTTGTTCGTCTGTACCCACACGCGCCACGATTTGGCGTGCGGTCGATATGGAACGCCCTTATTTCGGCTTCTCGATCGTGAGTACGGCAGTTCGGGGCATTTGCGGGTATGGCAGTGCAGTCATTTCGGCGGCCATCGTTTTGCGCCAACCGTGATGGATTTTCCTGCGGGGCACTGCTGGGGACACCTCAATTCCGAACGCATTGACGACGTGCTTGAAATTCTGCTCGAACGCCGAGGAGACTGGCGAAACTTACAGCCTTACTATCGAGGTTGGGTGGGGACACATAAATTCGGTCAACTATTGGAACGCGAGCTGTGGGCGCGCAAGGGATGGGATTGGTTATCTTATGAGCGCTCGTTTTCTGTGGCGAAACCCGAGCTGTCGGGATGGCGATCGCTACTTTGGCAGGCGTTAAGAATCGTCCCCGGTCAGCGCAGCGTGAAGGTCAGACATGCGCTTGCAATGCAAGCCCCCCGGGCGGAAATACGCGCTGAGTTCACGACTGCTGACGGAACGGCTGAGTCATGTCGTGCTTCAGTTGAAATGAGCGGCCAGGTCGTAACGATGTCGCGGTCGGACACGGACGAGCGGACGACCGTCCCTCAGTATCGAGTACGTTTGGCTTCTGACATCAGTTCGCAGGAGTAAGACGCAAACCCTATGGGTTGCAGCTCGCATGAAGATGTGGGTGAGATGGCGCAGCGAGCCATCATGCGATAGCTTATTGACATCAGTCGCAAGAGAAATTGAGTCAAGGCTTTACTGCATGCTAGTTGTGCAGCTTTTTGACGGGATTTGTGGGTATCGCTATTGAAAGCTTTGGGCATTGTTTGCCGCAGCGATCGCGGGGCGGCGGTTGCGGTGGAGTTCGTTGTGAGGCGATCGCGAACGGACGATATGCCAACACGATAGCGGAGTTGATTGTCGTGTCGCACGTCAGCATGTTGCTGTGGTTATGGGGAGAGGGGTGAGTGCCTCAAAGACTGTCGCTTTCTCGCGCGCCTTCATTCCGTTCTCAGGCTCGGCTTGCGGTCGGCCTCGGTTTGACGGCGGGCTTGTTGGGGCTTTGCGCGATCGCGAGTTTGGGGTGGGGGGCAGTCGATATTGCTCCCAGAACTATGTGGGATGCCTTGTGGAACTTCGACCCTTCCTCGCGGGAACATCTCATCATTCGCACTGTGCGGCTGCCGCGCTTTTTGGTGGGGACTGCGGTCGGTGCTGCACTCGGAGTGGCGGGAGGCATCATGCAGGGGTTAACTCGCAATCCGTTGGCCTCTCCGGGGATTTTAGGCATCAATGCTGGGGCTTCTCTAGCCATTGTTGTTGCAACGTTGGGATTGGGTGCCGTTTCAACCTCGACTTCAGTGACGTTTGCGTTTCTCGGGGCGGGGCTGAGTGCGATGACGGTCTACATTGTCGCTAGCCTGGGCGGTCGGAGCGTTACCCCTCTCAAACTCACTTTGGCGGGTGCAACGTTGGCGGCGCTGCTTTCGGCCATCGTTTCGGGTCTGTTGGTGCTCAATCAGCGCACGCTAGACGACATTCGCTTTTGGCTGGCTGGCTCGTTAGCGGGCCGAGATTTGCAAACGGTATGGCAAGGGCTGGTAGGGATTGCCGTGGGGCTGGCGATCGCTCTGTTGCTGGGCAAGCCGATTACCGTGCTCAATCTCGGGGACGATATCGCTCGCAGTCTGGGACAGGCCACGGGACGGGTCAAAGCGATCGCCGTAGCTACCGTTGCACTACTAGCCGGAAGTTCGGTGGCGATTGCGGGGCCGATTGGGTTCGTGGGGTTAGTGGTGCCCAATGCGGTGCGACTGTTCGTGAAGTCTGACTATCGCTGGATCTTGGCATTTTCGGCTTTGTTCGGGGCGATCGCGTTGTTGTTGGCCGATCTCGGCGCGCGGACGTTGGTACCGTCGGGAGAACTACCTGTGGGTACGGTCGTCGCCTTGTTTGGAGCCCCATTTTTTATCTATCTGGTGCGTTGGAAGGTCGGGTGATGGCATCGCGCTGGATTGACATTCGTTGGGGGCGTCTACCGGTTTCGATGCGCGTCGAGCGCCGTACGCCAGGGGTTTGGGTGGGGTTGGTGGGGCTTGCCGTGCTCAGCTTGGCATTCAGCATCACGTGGGGCACGCAGACGATCTCTCCGCTAACGGCAGTCAAGGCTTTGCTGGGGGCGGATAGCGTCAGTTCTGCCGACCTGTTCGTCGTGCGGACGCTCAGGCTGCCGCGCTCGCTAACGGCGTTGCTGGTGGGAATGGGGTTTGGCGCAGCGGGGGCTGTACTGCAAGGGTTGACCCCAATCCCCTAGCGGCTCCCGGCATCATCGGTATCAACGCGGGCGCGAGTTTGGCCGTCGTCGCTTCTCTCGTCGTGCTACCCGTTTTACCCGTTGGAGGGCTCCCTCTAGTCGCCTTCGGAGGGAGTTTGCTGATGTCTGCGGCTATCTACCTGCTGGCATGGGATCGCCACGATAGTTCTCCCGTGAAACTCATTCTGGTAGGTATCGGTTTATCGCTGGCGGCGGGGGCGTGTACGTCGCTGCTGCTGACGATTGGAGGCATTAACCAGGTCAGTCAGGCTTTGATTTGGCTGGTGGGAAGCGTTTACAGTCGCAATTGGAATCATATTTTTGCATTCTTGCCTTGGCTAACAGTTTTCCTGCCGATCTCGCTCGTTCTCGCTCGCGAACTCGATATTTTGGGCCTGAGCGATCCCGTGGCAAAAGGGCTGGGTTTGAAGGTTCAGCGCGTGCGAACGCTCCTCCTCATTACCGGAGCAGCGCTTGCGGGGGCGAGCGTAGCAACGGCTGGCACGATTAGTTTTGTCGGGTTGCTGGCTCCTCACCTCGCCCGGCGTTTGGTCGGTCCGTCTCACATAGAGGTCATTCCTACGGCGGCGTTAGCCGGGGGGCTGCTCGTACTGTTGGCGGACAGCCTGAGTCGAGCGCTATTCCCTTCTGTTGAAATGCCTTGTGGAATCATGACGGTGGTGTTGGGGGTTCCTTACTTTCTTTATCTTCTCGCGAGGACTGAATCCGCATGAATCGGGACTCTTCCACAATCCCCGCGTTAGAAGCGCGATCGCTGACGTTGGCCTATCGTAAAACCCCCATTCTCAAAGATCTCGATGTATCGATTCTGAACGGTCGAATTACAACACTGATCGGAAAGAATGGCTGCGGCAAATCGACATTACTAAGTGGTCTATCCCGTCTGCTTTCTCCGAAAAGCGGCAGCGTTTACCTCAACGGACGCTCGATTCAGGAGTTGTCCACGCGGACGGTGGCGCAACAGATGGGCGTCTTGCCACAATCGCCTCCGCATCCAGAAGGGATTTCAGTGAGGTCGCTGGTAGCTCTGGGTCGGTATCCGCGCCAACACTGGCTGCGATCGTGGTCGGTGGAAGACGAGAAAATGGTAGAGCGCGCCTTAAGCATGACCAACATGAGTCCGTTCGGCGATCGCCCGCTCGATAGCTTGTCAGGAGGGCAAAAGCAGCGAGCCTGGATTGCCATGGCGCTCGCTCAAGACACGCCCATCCTTTTGCTCGACGAACCGACTACTTATCTAGATGTAGCCCATCAGATTGAGATTCTCGATCTTCTTTATCACCTGAATAAAACTGGCGATCGCACGATTGTGATGGTACTTCACGATCTTAATTTAGCCTGTCGCTATTCTGATGTTATCGTGGCAATTAAGCAGGGAAAGATTGTAGCGAAAGGGAACCCCAATGACATTATTACGGCTTCGCTAATAACCGAGATTTTCGATGTCGGATGCACGCTCCTAGACGATCCGGTGACTCACAGGCCGATCTGCATCCCTCAAAGTCAAGTGTTCGATGTTGCTGATAAACGACAGAGCTAAAGGGGCGATCGTCCCTCGAATAATTGTTCTAAAGCGAG
>JBCBTL010000215.1:0-5299 GCA_039818705.1 Cyanobacteria bacterium J06639_1 | reverse complement strand
CGTCATCTTCGTCCAACAAGTAATCCGCCGCATCCACTTTCAAACCGCCTGCTTCCAGAGCCGAGTTTCTCCATTTCTTGACCCAATCGTCCATGGCCGGCTTGCTAGGAATGGCAAAACTAAGAGCTCGAATGTTCGCAACTCTGGCGTCTCCCATTTCCTCGGCCTGCTGTTGTAAAGACGAATCTAAATCCATGGTCGTGCTGCCCCAAATTGCCACGGCTCCCCTCTGGGTCTACATTAATCTTCGCAATCATCCTTGGCGACCCAAATGGACATTCACCACGGAAAAGTGGGGATATATTTTTTCATTTGGCAAACACATTTTGGGCTATGAATTTTTGAAAGTCGCTCAAAATAACTTGGATTACTTACTCATCGGAAGATTTCTCAGTATTGAGGCACTCGGCATTTACTATTTTGCTTTTAATGCCGGTCTGGGAATTGGATTGAGCGTCGTGAAGTCGATTCGGATGGCGATTTTGCCCCACCTGTCTGGGTTTAGAAGTAATCCGAAAACTCTGCGATCGCAATACTTCAAAAGCTTGAAAATTATTGCCGCGATCGTGATTCCACTGGCGCTGCTCCAGTCCAGCCTCGCCCCGTTTTACGTTCCCGTTGTCTTCGGCGAGAAATGGATTCCCGCCATCCCCATCCTGATGCTGATTTGTCTGTCAGTGATTCCCCGCCCGTTTGCCGACGCCGCCTCACAGCTTTTGGTCGCCCTCGGGCACCCCAGACTCGTCTTCACCTGGGCAGCGATGTTCACGACTTTATTTGTTGTGGCCATCGCGATCGGGGTGCAGTGGCAGGCAATGGGGGTGGCGGCAGCGGTGCTGATCGTCCACGCGATCGCCTTGCCAATCTTCACGGCTTGGGCTTCGCGGTATGGTTTGCGTATTGCAGAGGGGAAAGTATGACCCGCAATGCGCCAGCTTTGGTGTCCGTCGTGATTCCGGTGTACGGAGTCGAACGCTTCGTGGCAGCCACCTTGAGATCCGTACTGGCACAAACCTATCCGCATTTTGAAGTGTGGATCGTGGACGACGAATCCCCCGATCGCAGCATTGAAATTTGCCAGCAGTTTGACGACCCAAGACTGCACGTCATTCATCAGCGCAATCGCGGCTTAGCCGGAGCGCGCAATGCTGGCATTCGTCACTGTAGAGGCGACTACGTCGCTTTTCTGGACAGCGACGATCTCTGGCTGCCCGAGAAATTAGCCAAGCACGTCGCCCATCTAGATCGCGCCTCTCACGTCGGCGTGAGCTACTGTCCTTCTGAATTCATTGACGAAGCGGGCACTCCGTTGGGTATCTACCAAACCCCAGCGCTCGCCGATATTTCTGCCGGACAGGTGTTGTGTCGCAATCCGGTAGGGAATGGATCGGCGCCGGTGCTGCGTCGCGAGGCACTGGAGGCGATCGCTTTTTCCGATTCGCGCCACGGCGAAGCTGAGATTTGTTATTTCGATGAGGCGTTTCGCGAATCGGAAGATGTGGAGTGTTGGACGCGGATCGCCGTGCTGACGGACTGGGTGTTTGAAGGCATTCCCGAAGTCCTGACGCAATATCGCGTTAATTTGGGCGGCCTATCGGCCAATTTACGCAAAAAGCAGCGTTCTTGGGAGCAAATGCTCGCCAAGGTTACTGCTTACGCCCCGGAGTTTGCCGAAAGTTACGTTCCCCCCTGTCGCGCCTACCACCTGCGGTTTTTGGCTCGTCGCGCGGTCACCCTGCGCGACGGCGGACAAGCCCTCCAACTGTGGAGCGAAGCGATCGCCGCTTACCCGCGCATGTGGATCGAAGAACCCCGCCGCACGGGGCTGACTTTAGCAGCCGCACTGGCGCTGGCCGCCTTGCCCAGACCCTTGTATCAGCGCCTCGAACAGGTCGCGATCGCCGTTACGGGAAAATCTCAGCAGCGTCGGTTGGCCGCAACCCCCACTGCCCCTCAATCTTGAGATCGCCCCGAAATTCTTGATTGCCCCGAAATTCTGGGTCACCCCGCAGTTCTGGATCACCTCAAGCCAACCGTGATTCGGCAAGACGGAGGAGTCTGAGGAGCAACGAGGGGAATGCCTGGGACGAGAGCAGCAGAACGGCAATCCGTAAAGATTTACAACATTCGACTCAGTTCTCAGATGGACATCAGGCCACTCCCGATGATTTGCTGAGTTCTGCGCCTGTCGCGGACGCGATCGCTGAGAATTAGACACAGAACTTAAACTTTGCTAGCCTGTTATACGGCTTGATTCGCCTGCGAGCTGACTCGCTCCGGGCACTCCACTCTCGCGCCCTCAAAGGCGCGGTCTGCTAGAGGATTCTCACGCATGGTTTCCCCCTCTGACGGTGACAGGCTGGCTTGGATTACCGGAGCTAGTCGAGGCATCGGACGCGCGGTGGCATTGAAGCTGGCCGAACGCGGCATCTCTGTAGCGCTGATCGCGCGCGGTAAGTCGGATTTAGAGCAAGTTGCCGAATCAGTGGAGTCCCGAGGCGGCAAAGCCCTCGTTTTCCCCGTTGACCTGTGCAACTCGGCTGTCGTGCCGCAGCAGCTCGAACAGATGCTCAGTTTTGCCGGGCCGTGCGACATTTTGGTCAACAATGCCGGTATGGGGTTGACCGCCAATGCGATCGACACCTCAGTGGCCGACTGGGAGCGGGTGCTCGGTCTTAACTTGACGGCGGCTTGGCTGTGTATGAAAGCCGTCATTCCGGGAATGCGCGATCGCGGCGGCGGCACGATCGCCAACGTCATCTCGATTGCGGGCAAGCAAGCGTTTCCCGGCTGGAGTGCCTACTGCGCCAGCAAATTCGGACTGTTGGGATTGACGAAGGCCGTGGCGCAAGAAGAGCGCGAGCACAACATTCGCGTGACGGCGTTTTGTCCGGGGGCGGTGAACTCGTCCTTGTGGGACACCCCCACCGTGCAAGCAGATTTCGATCGCGCTGGCATGTTGTCGGTTGACACGGTGGCTGAAAGTTTGGCGCAAACTCTGCTATTGCCCCCTGAGGCAGTGGTGGAAGAACTCGTGATGATGCCCAGCGGTGGCGCTTTTTGAATCGAGTTTGACGCGCGTAGCGACTGCGCTCCGAGTCCGTCGAGTGACCTTCGGAGCCGTTCTGCGCCGAATGCATCGGAGTCATTCATTTCGTAGAGGTTAAGGTTCATGACGGTGTCTGAAAATCGCACGAATAGCTCCCTGAACGGTGTGGCCTCCTTCAGTGCAGACGTACTGGGCGCAGAAGACGAGAACGGCGGTGCCGATCCGAAGATGATGGAGGCTGTGCGGGCGCTGTTAGAAGGGGTGGGAGAAGACCCAGAGCGCGAAGGTCTGCTAAAAACGCCGAAACGCGTGGCACTGGCCATGAAATTTCTGACCAGCGGCTACGACCAGTCCCTAGAAGAACTTCTCAACGGCGCGATTTTCGATGTCGGTCACGACGAAATGGTGCTGGTGCGCGATATCAGTACGTTCAGTCTGTGCGAGCACCACATGCTCCCCTTCATGGGGCGCGCTCACGTCGCTTACATCCCTAACCAAAAGGTGGTGGGGTTGAGCAAGATCGCTCGCATCGTAGAAATGTATTCGCGCCGCTTGCAGGTGCAGGAGCGCCTGACGCGCCAGATTGCCGAAGCCCTCATGACTGTCCTCGACCCCCAGGGCGTAGCCGTCGTGATTGAAGCGTCCCACATGTGCATGGTGATGCGCGGCGTGCAAAAACCCGGCTCGTGGACGGTAACCAGTTCGATGGTGGGAGTTTTTCGCGAGGATCAAAAAACGCGGGAAGAGTTTTTGAACTTGATTCGACACCAGCCGCAGTTCTAGCGATCGCCATCCTCGCGTTCGCGATCGCCGGATTTTTCCGATGTCGCGATCGCGCTGGCAATCGTAACGAAGCCCTTGTGGGGAAGATCCCGGAATCTGGTAGCGTGAGGATGTTCGATTTTTGGGAGATTCATCGCCGTGAGCATTATTTTTCAAGCCGCCTTGTTGGGGCTGGTGCTCTACAGTCTGTTGCTCGTGGTGGCTGTACCCGTGCTCTACAGTTCGGCGGTGGATTCTGGAACGAGCAAGACTTTGATTTTAACCGGCTCGATCGCGTGGTTGATCTACGTGGTCGTAGTCGGACTACTCAGCGCGCTTCTCTAAGCGACGAGTCACCTACTTTGACATTGAGAGGAAGCGATCGTGGCTGTGTTTGAAGGGAATTTCGTTCAGACTGGCGAGCTGCGCTTCGCGATCGTCATCGCCCGCTTCAACGATCTCATTACGGGCAAGTTGCTCTCGGGCTGTCGAGATGCCCTCAAGCGCCACGGCGTAAACGTGGACGAACAGGGCGGTCAGGTGGACTATGCCTGGGTGCCCGGATGTTTTGAAATTCCCATGGTGGCGCGGCAGTTGGTGGCCACGCAGCGCTACCATGCGGTGATTTGCTTGGGCGCAGTCGTGCGCGGCCAAACACCCCATTTCGACTACGTGGCTGCAGAAGTATCCAAGGGCGTGGCGGCGGTGGCGTTGCAAACTGGGACTCCCGTGGTCTACGGCATCCTGACCACCGACACGATGCAGCAAGCGTTGGAACGCGCGGGCATCAAGAGCAATCTGGGCTGGGGCTACGGGATGAACGCGATCGAGATGGCGACGCTGGTCGGCCAGATTCGCCACCCCGCCTCAGCCAGCAGCGCTGTTTTAGATAGCGCTCAACTCCCAGAGCATTCCGCCTCTTTGCCTCAGGCAAGCGCGATGAACGCGGATGGGGTAACGGCTTGAGGATGAGAAAGGCGTGGTGGGTTACTTGTCGAGCTTCGTCGCGATCGCTTTTGCCACTTTTACTTCATTAGCGCATTCCCGACCCGCCTCAACGTCAGTAATATTGCTCAGCGTGGTTTCGGCGATATTTTTGAGCGCGTTGCGGGTGAAGAAGGCTTGGTGAGCGGTGATGACCACGTTGGGAAAGGATTGGAGAAGCTGAAAATCATCATCTTGGATGATGGTATCTGAGAGATCTTCAAAGAAAAGATTCTCTTCCTGCTCGTAGACATCAATGCCTAGGTAGCCAATCTTGCCAGATTTGATGGCTTGAATGACTGCAGGAGTGTCGATGAGGCCGCCGCGACTGGTGTTAATGAGCATCGCACCGGGCTTGAGATATTGGAGGGTCTCTGCGTTAATCAAGTGATGCGTTGCTGGCATCAACGGACAGTGCAGCGACACGATATCGGACGCAGCCAGCAATTCGGGAAGCTCTACGTAATTGACGCCAAGATCGATGCAGGCGGGATTGGGATAGGG
>JBCBTL010000214.1:0-5310 GCA_039818705.1 Cyanobacteria bacterium J06639_1 | reverse complement strand
AGCGAGCGACCGTCCTCGCCACCAATGGCATTTCTCTAGCCACCCTTACCGCCACAAAGACCTGTGGCATCCCGATTTCATGTTTGTGGTTGCAGAACTGCTCGTAGCCGGGACGCGAGCGTGCGGTTTCAGCAGTGGCTCGGGCTAACTCTTCGCCGCTCTTGTCGTGGAAGACGTAAAGGTGACGGGCGATCGCGCGCAGGAGGTCGTTGGTCTGGCCTTGCCCCGTCCATCCCTGCGCGATGACGGCTTCGTCGTCTTTGTAGAAATCACTGGCCTTTCGACTGCGGGGGGGGTGGAAGGGCAGGAGGTCGGTTCGGTGGCTGGCTGTTTTGAGCGCTTTTTTGAGGGCGATCGCGTCCTGGCTATTGGCGGCAGCCTGCCATTGCGCCATGAAGGCATCGAGGTCGGTGCTGGATATCGCGCCGTCGTCATTGAGAAGACAGCTCCCCTGCTGCAATGGCAGGCGATGGGCTTTGTAGAGGGAGATATCGCCTCCGGTTGCCCACTGCTTCACGTTGGGGAATAGCTCTAACGTCCCTGGCTTGATGGTGAATCCCGCCATCACACAGGTCACGTGCAGCAGTGCCGCGAGGCTCCAGGTCTTCACCTTTGAAGGCAACGGGAAGTACAGGTGCAGTCCCCCGCTAGCGCTGGAACGCACGAGCAGCGAGCGCGCCAGGCCGACTGCCTCGAAGCTGGCTCGCAGGCCATCGAGGGCGCTCGGGTCGTTGGCGGGGTGGTAGTCACTGCCTTGGTCGATGTCAATCAGACCGTACTGGGTCATATCGTCAAAGCTCACCCCTAACAGTTGGCGGGGGTTCTGCCAGCGCAGCAGCAATGTAGCTGCACTGAGGAGAAAGTTCTTCGTTCGCCTCCATGCTGGTTGTCTGACCGTATCGGACTCGATGAAGTCCCACAGGTGGAAGAGGTTCGCAAACTTCAACCGCGCTCTCGACGAGGAATCCACGGTGATTTGCTCTGGTAAAGCCATCTCATTCCCTCGGTTATGTGAACGAGGGGCGAGGATGCTTTAGTGATCGCTGCGAGGACGAGCCACTAAAAAACCCTCAAGCCCCACTGAATGGGTGCCGAGGGTCTACGCGCAGAAAAACTTTGTAAATCTTCTGGGTAAAAAGGTTGCGACAATCTGCCGCAGCCAATTAGGATAGCTACAACATTGGTCGGTTCTTAACTACGTCACGCGGAAACGGAGCAGTTAACGAACCTATGTCACATATGCCCTCGGGCAAACGGATTTCGGTCCCTGATTCCCTTCTTGTTGGTCGCAAGAGGGGTTTGTCAGTTCTGGGGGTTTTCCCTCCATCTACTTCAAACAAGACAAACACTATCCCTAGTGTTTGCCTGAGGATAGTCTATCCACAGTTCCCAGCGAAAGAGCAATCGCGTTAAGTTTGGCGATCGCACTCCATTATGCTGTAAAGCTGGCATTACACTGGCTGGCTTACCAGCTTTCAGGCCTGCCAAAACGAACGCTCAACGCTTCAACAATCGCGGCAGCAACGCTCGTATCATTCTGCTTTGCAGCGATTGTCCAGTGCTTGCGAAGAGACTTGGGTACTTTAATCGTGAGGCTGACGGTGGGATCGTCTTCAGACTTTTTTGCTGGCTTGCTGGCTTTCCGTAAAGCTGGCTTACTTACTTTCTTGTTGGCTTTCCGTAAAGCTGGCTTACCGGTCTCCTGATCTGCTGTGTTGCTGGCCGCACGCCCTCGTTTGATGATGTTGCCGAAATCGCTCATGCTATCGTCTCCATGATTTCTTGTCCGAGAGCTTCGTAGTCTCGCCACGCGACTCGCAGCCTACTCTCTGAATAGTCCCGCAAGGGAACGCCTTCGAGCGCTGTCTTTTGAAACCCAGCCGAGCGGCGAATCATCGTTTTGAACACGGGAATCCCCCCTTTCTGGAGATCGCGACGCATGTTCTCTCCATCCTTACTCGGATAAGGCTGCACGATGGTGAGTAAGGCTCGATAGACATTGTGACCCAACTGCTCGGCTGTTTGGAGCATGGCTTCCAGACTGAGCACGTCGGGAGCCGTGGGTAAGATGAGCAAGTCGCATCCTTCAGCTAGCTCTTTGAGATCGTCTGAGTCGGGGCGAGCGGGGGTATCGAACACCACGTAATCCATACCCTCCACAATTCGCATGGCTTTGCGCTCGTCGCCAACCGTGAAAGGAAGTGAGCCGCGATTCGCCCAGGAGATAGAGGAGCGATTGGGGTCGCCGTCTACAAGTAAGGTTTTGCCGCGATCGCTAAAAAACGTCGCGAGGTGAATGGCGGTTGTCGTTTTACCGACTCCGCCCTTGAAACCCGTTATCGTTAGAAACTTCATCGCCACAGCCAATGCCACTAGCAACTCTAGCCGCAGAAGTACCAGAAAGCCAGCTTGCCATAACACTGTAATCCTGACCATCTAGCAGCAAGGAAAATCCCTCCTATCTCCTTCTTGAAGAGAATTTCAGCGATCGCGATTCAAAAACCAGCTTGCTGTAAAGCTGTAAGCAAAAATCCACAGTTTTTAGACGGGGGTTCGCACCACTCGGAGCTACTCAACTCAGATGTAGCTCCGCTCGCTTCCCTAAAGCCCGTAATGCTCGTTCCAGCGTGGATAGCTTAGTGCCGTGGTGCGGGTCGAGCATTCGCCGAATCTCTTTTTCGTCCTTTCCCAATAAGTCCCCCACGTGCGTATTAGGAAAGCCTGATTCGCGAATCGCCACGTACAACGCGGCCTTCAGAGCCATTTGCAAGGGGACAGGTACCAAATGGTCTGATTCACTCACGTCTGACGGCGTCGGAATCTCTAGGCGATCGTCAATCCGAGCCGCGATCGCCTCTTCGAGACAGTCACTAGCCTCGACCAAACACTCGTCCACAGAGTCACCTTGCGTAATCGCCTCGGGTAAATCTCGGAACAGAACGACAAAGCCCCCGTCTTCCTCGGGAATCAACGATGCAGGATAGGCAAATCGAGTCATAGATCGTCCTTGGTTAACCCAAGCTGTTTCAAAATGGCATTGAGCGTACCAGTCTTCAGGTCTTTCTTCAGGTCGGGAATGACGGCAAATTTTTCGTCCAGATAGACAGTGACGTGACTGCCCTTCCCCCTTTTACTTTCCAACCGGAACTCGACTGAACGCAGTCTGGCAAGCTTTTTGAGACGTTGAATAAACTCTTTGCCCGTCATTATTCCCGCTCGGACATAAATGACCGAAGACATACCCCAGAGTATCATTCCACTTCAATGCGGCTACCTTGAACGGGTCTTTTTGGCTCTGGAATTGAGCCAAGGCATATCAGAGCCGCTCATTTTCATACATACTCTCGCGGCTGATGGCCTCATCCGATAAAAGGGGGAGACCGGGGCGCTGTTGGGTAGCCCAAGCTAGAAATTTCGCAGCTCTCTCGTGCAAGGTTGATTCGGACACGGAAGTCTCAGCTTCTGTTGCAGGAGTCTTTGCATGAAGGCTCACGCTTCCCACAAGACCGTCGAGCATCACGTCCAAACTCTCGCCCGGCTCCACTACGTCTAAAAGCGTCACTCGCACGCGATGCCCTTTCAGTTCTTCTGCACGGGTGAGAATTTCTTCCCACGTTCCCTCGATGGTCTGACTCATGGGTACAACTCCATCTGTCTGCTTACAACCTATCAATCGCGGGTAAGGCGATCGCATCGCCCAGCTCGTCACCTCGATATCCCATGCACGCCCTTTTTTTGATTCTGTTAAGGCTACAGATTCATCTGCCAATCCTCTATCCGCAACGACTTCACACGGCTGAACTCTCGCGTGTTGTTGGTTACGAGAATGAGGTCGTGCGCCAAGGCAATGGCCGCAATTTGCAAATCGTAAGGGCCTATCGGCGTTCCTCTCCCAGCTAAATCAGCTCGAATCTTTGCATAGACACGCGCGGCTGCGTCATCAAACGGTAGTGACATTAGGGTTTCAACGAATTCCTCCTGAAGTCGGAGCGAGCGCTCGGGGTTATTACTGCGCATCGCACCGTAGAACAGCTCCGCCTTGGTGACTGAAGACACGGCCAAATCGGAAGTGTGCAGCGCTTCAACTTGACGAGCAACTGTTGATTCTGGGTACTTCAGGTAATGGATGCAAACGTTTGTATCGAGCAAAAAGATCACGACAACGGCTCTCGCTCGTCGTACTCACCTTGAGGTGGTCTCTCCAGGTCTGGAATCGAGCCAACTGTTCTGTCAAAAAATCCGACAGGCCATCCCCGAGTGACTCCTCGTTGTTCTGAGGCCACAGTCTCACTCGTTGCCCCACCGTCCAGAACAATGACCCGCACGCGATGTCCGGCCAGCTCGTCGCCGCGCTGCAACACCTCTTCCCACGTTCCCTCGATGGTCTGACTCATGGGTACAACTCCGTCTGTCTGCCTACAACCTATCAATCACAGGCGATCGCCAAGTTCGTTACCTCGATAGCCCGCGCCCGCGCGAGCGCTGCTGTTGTTGCTGATGCTCCACCTGCTGACAGTACTGCCTCAGATCCTCCCGCTCCCGCGCCAACGGCTGATACCTCTCCAACTCGTAGTCCTTCACTTCCAATACCACGCACCCATCTGCCTGGGATGTCGCCCGGAACGAATTGCCCGCCACCTCCAACCGCCACTGCTCGTCCTCGAACACCCTTCGGCCTTTCCGCCACCTCCCCTCCCGTTCGACCTGCTCGCTCATCGCGTCCACGATTCGATTCACTTCTTTGAGCGTCCCCGGTTGCGCCAGCAGACGGTCGTTGTACTCGTCTAAATCCTGCTGCCGTGCTGTTGTCGCGGCCTCGGAAAGTGACTCGCCAGCTTCCACGTCCGCCGTCACCTCTCGAATCCGGTCGAGGTAGCCCTGGGACTTCTCCAAGAAACGCGCCACCTGATACCAGCGCTCCTGTCCGGCTAGCTCCCGCTCCTGCTGCTCTCGGCGGACAGCCTCTCGGTGGGCGACTCCCAATCGCTGCCGGATGACGGGTAAGGCTAGCACTCTCTCAAGGGCGAGCATCCCTCCATAGTGCTTTGCCCACGCCGCGTGTTTCTCCGCCTTGGCCTGACCCGCTTTCCACTCTGTCCACACCTGCCTCTGCTCGGTCTTCGTCTGGTTCAGGGTTTGCTCGGTCTTCTCCAGCTCAGCCTCGGCCTCATCCACTTTCTCCGCTGAACTCCCGAACCAGTGCGTCAGCGAGCGTTTCGGGCCGAGAGTTTTCAGCACCTCTTGCTGGCGATCGCGCTCGGATTCCAAGTCTTCCCGTTTCTGCTTCAACGCTCGCAAGCGCTTCACCTG
>JBCBTL010000213.1:0-5316 GCA_039818705.1 Cyanobacteria bacterium J06639_1 | reverse complement strand
CGCAAAATATCGGCATCACCACCCGCAGCGTTGCTGCTGGGCTGAGAGCGGGCTGGAAAGCATTCGTGACCGAGCGGCAAACGGCTGAGACGCAGCCGTCCTTGCCGAAGCGGCGATCGCGTCCGCCCTTGCCGACCTCCAGCAAAGCCCCCTTGCCAGAAGCATCGGTTTCGCGCCAGGTACGAAAGCCGCAGACTCGCTAAGCGCGATCGGCACTCAACCAGCTCGTTTGGCGTTCCGATTGACTCGAAGGTGCTAGCCGAGTCACCGGTTCATTGAGCCGGAGTGTTGATGCTGGCCAAGCGGTCGTTGAGTGTGGTTAGCGCTGCGCCCGAGTAGTAAAACTGCAAAATTTCGCGGGCGCTGTACCCCTGAGCGGCCAAATTGTAAGACCCGATTTGGCTCATACCCACTCCGTGACCGAGGCCGCCGCCAACGAAGTTGTATCCCGTTAAATTATCTTCGTCATCCAAAACCGGATCGAACGAAAACAGCGTACTGAACGGCGGCTCCAAACCAGGCGATCGCAGCGCCAGCAAAATCATGTCTTTGCGCAGCGTCACCGGGGTCACTTTGCCGTTAAATTCTAGTAGATCGACCTGGAGTTTTTGCACCCGACCGCTGGGCGATCGCTCCATCACCTGCATGTCAACAATTTTTTGGAAGAAGGGCAGTGCAATACCTAAATATTTTTGATTGACCTTCAAATTTGCGCTCAGTTCGGCGATCGTCTTCGATTCTTCCCAGCGAAAGAAGCTCGATCGCCCGACTTCATTAAAGCCCTGGCGCATCGTGAGAAAACGGCGAAAATCTGTCTCTTGAGACAAATCTAGCGCCTGCATTTGATGCCCTTGGAAAGACGTATCCGGCACCGACTGCAAGTACGGACGCGGGTCGCCGTCCCAAATGTGTTCGAACGCGGCGGTTACGCCCCCCGTTGTGGAGGAATATACCGCATCGGCCAGTTCGTCGTCGTAGGTGAGCACTTGTCCGGCAGTAGCCGCGATCGCCTGGTCGGCCATCGGTCGCGTTTCCGTCAATCCTCGATAGACCTGGCAGTGGGTGGTGGCGCAGATTTCGTAGTCGTCCGTGAGAAAGCGATGGCGATTGCGCAACGCATACGTCCGCGCCAGGATGGCTTGAGCTTCCACCGCCGCGCGCGGGGCTTGATAGCCAATTTCGTGGGGCACCACACCGCGTAGATAGGTTTCTAGCGGCACGGAGTTGACCACCGTGAAGGATTCGTGAGCGTTCGGCTGAATCCGCATGTCCCCGGCGAACGGCTTGCTGTCGATATCCATTACGCCGCGATCGCTAACGATGCTGAGGGTGTCAGAAGTGTACGTCTGGCCTTCCCACGTCCAGCTCAGTTCGCGGGAGAAAGGCATGGTTTTCTCATAGGGACGCACGGAGGGAATGTCGTTGTCACGCGCGTAGATTTGAATTTGAATGAGCTGCGAGGGCGTGTACTCATCTCGATCGGCCCACACCTGCCACTCATCGGGCTGCACGATTTCCGTTTCTACTCCCAGTCCGTTCCAATACAAGGCGCTCGCTGCCGCGCTCTCAAAACTGCGATGGCTGCTGAGGACGAGGCGCTGCACGGTTTCAGGCGCGGTCAAAGCACGATTGACAATGGCGATCGTGACCGAGTCGGTTTGCTGGCGCTGAAGCTGCCCGGTCACCTCATTCTCGAACTCCAGCGTTAGCAGGCCGCCAGCCAACGCAGAAAACTCCAGTTTTTGCCGGTCGGGTTCCGTGCCGAAGCGCTGAACAACACCGACTTCCAACGTAGGATTGTTGAACGCGAGAGCGGGCTCGATACCGATCGCGATCGCCCCTAGCGACATCAGTCCAGCGATACCCGCAGTCCACAAACATTGAGCGCGCGAAGAAGTGCTGGCGTTGGAGTACGTCGTTCCCATGCGTTCGATCCGTGTAAAAGCGAGCGGGCGGTAGCCTATCGATCCTTATCCTACCTGACCTATCTAGGCATATTTCTATCCTCGCTGACTAGCCGTTCGAGCGCAAAGCCTTCTGGTAGACTACGGTGATGTTGAATGCGGGCAAGGGCAATGGGACGGGCAGAAAAGGTCGTTTTGGCGTATTCGGGGGGGGTCGATACCACCGTTTGCATTCCCTACTTGATGAATGAATGGGGAGTCGAATCGGTAGTGACTCTGGCCGTGGATTTGGGTCAAGGTGCCGAGCTAGAAGAAGTGCAAGCTAAAGCCCTCCGCGCCGGAGCCGAGCAGTCCTTGGTTAAAGATGCTACGCAGGAGCTCATCGAGCATTACGCCTTCCCCTCCATTCAGGCCAACGCCCTCTACGAACATCGCTACCCCCTCTCTACGGCTCTCGCCCGCCCGCTGATTGCCAAACTTTTAGTGGAAACTGCCGAGCGCGTCGGAGCGGATGCCGTTGCCCACGGCTGTACGGGTAAAGGTAACGATCAGGTGCGCTTCGATGTGGCGATCGCCGCCCTCAATCCCGCCCTCAAAGTCCTCGCTCCCGCCCGCGAGTGGGGCATGAGCCGGGAGGAAGCGATCGAATACGGCGAAAAGTACGGCCTGACCTTCCCCGTCAAAAAATCCAGTCCTTACAGCATCGATTTGAACATTTTGGGTCGCAGCGCCGAAGCGGGCGTACTCGAAGATCCGTGGGTGGAGCCGCCGGAAGACGTGTACGCCCTCACCCAGCCGATCGCGAAGACCCCAGACGAGCCTGTCTACCTCGATATTGCCTTTGAAGGCGGCATTCCCGTCAGTCTCGACGGTGAAGCATTAGACTCCGTGGCGCTGCTGCGCAAGCTGAACGCGATCGCCGGGGAACACGGCATCGGTCGCATCGACATGCTGGAAAATCGTTTAGTGGGTATCAAATCCCGCGAAATTTACGAAACTCCGGCGCTACTAATTCTCATCCAGGCGCACCGCGAATTGGAAAGCCTAACGCTGACGAAAGACGTCACCCAGTACAAGTTCGGCATCGAGACCACTTACAGCCAGCTCGTGTATAACGGCCTTTGGTTTTCGCCTCTGCGCCAAGCCCTCGACGGCTTCGTTCGGGCTACGCAGGATCGCGTGTCGGGGATCGTAAAAATGCGGCTCCACAAAGGTCAGGCTGTCTGTGTCGGTCGAAAGTCGGCGCATTCACTTTACGACGAATCGCTATCGACCTATTCGGCAGACGATCGCTTCGATCACAAAGCGGCTGAGGGCTTTATTTACGTTTGGGGCTTGCCCACCCGCACCTGGTCGCAAACCCACCGAGGCTGAGGCGATCGCGCTCCAAATCTGCAATTCTCGTTAGAGTCATTCTCATACTCCACCATCCACCGATAGGTTGAGACGTGGCGCACTTCGCGTGTAGTCTACGTATTCTTATGGAGTGTTGAGATGATTGAACTGATTCAACAGCTCACCCAAACTGTGGGCGTGCAGGAAGATCAAGCGAAAGGTGGAGCTGGCCTGCTATTTCAGATGGCTCAGCAAAAGTTAGGTGCCGAGAAGTTCGCGCAGGTGTCGGACTGCGTACCGGGTATGAGCGACTTACTTTCGGCTGCACCGGCTGCTGGCGGCGGCGGCGGTGGCTTGGCTGGTGCACTCGGCGGCTTGGCGGGTGGATTGGGCGGCCAGGCTGGCGGCAACTTGGGAAATTTGGCAAGTTTGGCGGGTGGCTTTACTCAGTTAGGTCTTAACCCTACGAGCATTGGTCAATTCGTGCCCGTGATTCTCTCTTTCGTGCAAAGCAAGGGGGGTGAAGGCGTAAAAGAAATACTCGCAAGCGCATTAAAGTAAATTTTGGCAACTTCTCGTTCCAGCATCCCGTCTGAAGGGATGAGAGCGATCGCGAGTCTTGGATGTCAAATCGATTCCCGAGTGACCGCGATCGCTGCACCACCCTCACCCTGCCGACATAGTGATGTTGTCTCCGATGAGGCCGGGACGATGCCTACCATTCAAACGATTACTGCTGAAGCGCTCTCGAATCGGGTGTTCACTGCGCGGCACGAGCGCGAAATTGGCACGCTATTGATTCGCCATCAGTACACCGATGCCGATTTGATTCGACTCTCAGAGCTAATCGATGCGATGCAGAGCGATCGCGTGCGGGTGCAAACGCAGCGCTCGACCTTGAGCCGCCTATTCGAAAGCTGGGTCATGGCTCGCACGGTTCACTAACGCTGTTGGGATTGAACGACGCCAATTGAGGAGCAATGTCCCCGTGGATCGTGCCCAATCGTTAGAAGAGCTTGAGGGCGATCGCTGGGGCGAGCCGACTTTTCCGTCTCGTTTAGCGCGCGAGTGCTATCAACTGCGCCGGGTTCCTGTAAAGCAGCTTTCGGCTGAAAACCTGCGCCTGCTCGTCGGCCAGAAAGTGGGTCTCGAATATTTAATTCCCGTAGCCCTCGACCTGCTCGAAAGCGATCCTTTAGCAGGCGGCGATCTTTATCGAGGAGATCTTTTACAAGCGGTCGCGTCGGTACCGAGGGACTTTTGGGCATCTCACCCGGAGTTGCGCGATCGCCTCGTTGAAATCAAGATCGACCTTTCAATCTTGGCCGACACCATTCATCGCGAACTGCTACCAGCACTGGATGGGGTTGAGTTTCCATCGTGAATCGGATCGCGAGTCGAACCGAAGTTTCGCCCCGATCGATAGAATTGCCGCGACTATTCGACTTCTTTTTGAAGCAGCAGCACTGATTTCACCGGACGCTCGATTGCTCGATTTTGACTGTCGAGTCTGCCGAGATATAGCTCGTCGCCATACGTCATGCTGGCCGAGCTGCCGCCGTCGAGGTTCAAGGCTCGAACGGCACCCAAGTCTCGCATTAGCTCTGCGAGGTTGGCAAAAGACGCACCGGATTGCGGGGCAAATGCTGGGGTTTGGGCGGCGACCACCCAGAGCAAATCGCCGGATGCCGTAATGCCGATCGCGGTGCGGGCGTTGGGGCGATCGCTCCCCAGCGCATCTCGAATTTTCTGCCCGTCTGCATAAGCCACGAACGCTTCGATGTCGTCCGTTCTCTCGGGTAGCAGTTGCGGGCCGCCTCCTAGGGCATCGCGCAGGCTACAGCCTTCCGGCACTGGATCGGAGTGGAACGCGATATCGTAGCGGCGATCGCCGTCACAGTCATATCGGCGGAATTCCGAGCGATTCAGAATGGCATCCAAATACGACTCCAAATCAGAATTGCCGGTCAAACGCGAGTTCCGAGCGGGATCGGCCAATACTTCGCCCGCACGAATGACGTGGGAAGTGGTCTGTTGATTGTTCGGGTCGAAAAAGCCGCCGTTGAGGGCGGCGATC
>JBCBTL010000212.1:0-5341 GCA_039818705.1 Cyanobacteria bacterium J06639_1 | reverse complement strand
CGATCCCCAAGCCGCGATCGCGGCAGCGCGTCGGGCGATCGCCGAAACGTTCGACCTGTCGGTATCTGCGATCGTCCTTATAAAACCTGGTGCGATCCCCAAAACCTCTAGCGGCAAAATTCAACATCATCGCTGTCGCGAAGACTTTTTAGCCGAGCGTCTGGAACCCGTTGCCCGATGGCAGTCTGAAAACTATGCAGATGGTGCTGCAAGTTCGGAACTAGAAAGGCGACCGAGTGACGCGCAGGGGTCTCGAACGGATGTCGCGCGATCGCCGCGAGATATTCAAACATGGCTGGTGGAGCGAGTGGCTCGGTTGACGGGCGAGTCGTCGCGCTCGCTTTCTGCGACAACACCTCTAGCTCAGTACGGATTGAGTTCGGTGGAAGCGGTGACTCTCTCGGGAGAGTTGAGCGATTGGCTGAATGTGGATTTGTCGCCGACGTTGGCTTATAACTATCCGACGATCGCGAGTCTGTCGGACTATCTTGCTGAGGTGACGAGTGGGAGCGTGCCGGAAGCGGCTGAGATCGACTCGTTGCCCTCTGAGGAGAAGGTACGGGAGAGGGAGGCGATCGCGATCGTCGGCATGAGCTGTCGATTCCCTGGTGCGGACGATCCCGAGGCTTTTTGGCAGCTATTGCAGGAGCAGCGATCGGCTACATCTACGGCGGCAAGCGAGCGGTGGACGGTTGACGACAGCGTTTTGGCAGACTTGAACCCGCAAGCGCGCGAGGCGATTCGGTGGGGTGGGTTTCTCGATCGCATTGACGAGTTCGACCCTCAGTTTTTTGGGATTTCGCCGCGCGAAGCGGTGGATATGGATCCGCAGCAGCGTCTTTTGATGGAGGTGGCGTGGGAAGCATTGGAGCGATCGGGACGTTCGCCGACGGAGCTAGCGGGTAGCAAAACTGGGGTGTTCGTTGGCATTAGTGCGAACGATTACGCTCATCTCAATCCCGGCAACTGCGGCGCTTACGTGGGGACGGGGAATGCGCTGAGTATTGCGGCGAACCGTTTGTCCTACAGTCTGGATTTGCGCGGGCCTAGTTTGGCGATCGATACGGCGTGTTCGTCGTCGCTGGTGGCAGTTCATCAGGCTGCTCGCAGTTTGCGCAGCGGCGAGAGCGATTTAGCGATCGCGGGTGGTGTCAACGTGATGCTGACGCCCAATCTCAGTATTGCGTTTGCGCGGGCTGGAATGTTGGCCGCAGACGGGCGCTGCAAGACATTCGATGCGGATGCGGATGGTTACGTTCGCGGTGAAGGGTGTGGCGTTGTCATCCTCAAACGGTTGTTGGATGCGGTGCGCGATGGCGATCCGATCGTGGCGACGATTCAAGGCTCGGCGATCGTGCAGGACGGGCGTAGTAATGGGTTGACGGCTCCTAATGGGCGCGCTCAGATTGCGACGGTTCGGCAAGCTTTGGCGGATGCGGGGGTAGAACCCGACCGCATTGATTATGTGGAAGCGCACGGTACGGGTACGTCTTTGGGCGACCCGATCGAGATGGAAGCGCTGCAAGCTGTTTTGGCAAACGGGCGAGTAGCGGCAGACCCTTGCTGGGTGGGGTCGGTGAAAACCAATATCGGTCATCTGGAGTCAGCGGCTGGCATCGCTGGATTGATCAAGGTGGCGTTATCGCTGCAACACGGCGAGATTCCGGCTAGTTTGCACCTCGAATCTCTCAATCCGGCGATCGCGTCAGACTCTGCATCTCTGCAAGTCGCCAGCAGTCCTCGTGAATGGCAAAAAAACGGTCATATCCGCATGGCGGGTGTGAGTTCGTTTGGCTTTGGCGGGACGAATTGCCACGCGATTTTGGCGGAAGCTCCAGCGCGTGTAGAGCGAAGTAGTGACGGCGATCGCCCCCAACACGTTTTCGGATTGTCAGCCAAATCTAAACCTGCCTTGAAGCAATTGGCACGAGACTATACAGCGGCGTTAGAGACTTGTGACGAACTCAATATTGCTGATGTTTGTTATACGGCAAATGTCGGGCGATCGCATTTCGACTACAGATTGGGATTAACACCCAGATCGACTCGTCAACTACGAGAGCAATTGCAAACCTTCGCGAGCGATGGCGAGATTGAAGGTTGGATCGGACAGGTCGATTCGAATGATGTTAGTTCGACCAAAATCGCTTTTTTATTCGGCGGACAAGGTTCTCAATATGTCGGTATGGGTCGGCAGTTGTACGAGACTCAGCCTGTTTTTCGACAGACTCTCGATCGCTGTGCTGCCATTCTCGATGGGGAAAACGATCGCCCGCTGCTGTCGATACTGTATCCATCTGAGGGCGAGAGTCCTGCTGAGATTGACGAAACAGGTTACGCGCAACCAGCATTGTTTGCGCTGGAATATTCTCTGGTTCAACTGTGGCGCTCTTGGGGGATCGAGCCAGATGCCGTTTTGGGGCACAGCGTTGGCGAATACGTTGCGGCTTGCGTAGCGGGAGTTTTCAGTCTGGAAGAGGGGTTGCGGTTGATTGCTGCGCGATCGCGACTGATGCAAGATTTGCCCTCGACCGGGGTGATGGCGGCGGTGGCGGCTGACCCGGCTCGGGTGGAACAGGCGATCGCCTCTGCTCAGATCGATCCTGAAGAGACAGTCTCTATTGCCACGCTCAACGGCTCGACGAACACCGTAATTTCAGGCACTCCAATCGCTGTAGACATAGTGCTTAATCTCTTAGCGAAAGATGAGATTTGGACGAAACATCTCAACGTTTCACATGCGTTTCATTCACCTTTAATGGAACCCATGTTGGCGGACTTTGAAGCGATCGCCTGCTCGGTTCAATTCTCCAAGCCTCAGATCGAGCTTATTTCTAACGTGACGGGTGAAGCCATTGGTGATGAAATTACGATGCCGGAGTATTGGTGTCGTCACATTCGTCAGCCCGTTCAATTTGCGAAAGGGATGCAAACGTTACAGGAAAATAACTGTAATGTTCTGGTCGATCTCAGTCCAAATCCTCTGCTCATATCAATGGGTCGTCAGTGTTGGGCTGATGCCTCCGAACGTCATGAGGCCAATGCTTTGTGGCTGCCTAGCTTGCGGAAAGATCGGGATGATTGGGAGATCGTTGCAAGCAGTCTCGCGCAGCTTTACACTCGCGGACTGGAGATTGATTGGCAAGAATTCGATCGCGACTACCATCGCCAACACGTTCAGCTCCCGACCTATCCATTTCAACGACAGAGCTATTGGATTGAGAATCGCCAAAGTGTGGGCACAGTTCGAGGCTATGCAAGTGGCGATCGCGTTCCACACAAAGGAGCGCACCATCTACTTCTCGGACAGTCGCTTCGACTAGCGCGATCGATCGTTGAGTATTTCGAGTCTCAGATCGGGTTGAATACTCAGACATACCTTCGAGATCATTGCGTATTCGACACCCCAATTATTCCGCTGGCTGCATGGCTGGAAGTGATGTTGGCGGCAGGGACACAGAAGTTTGGCGATCGCATCAGCATTACGGATGTCAAAGTTGCTCAACCTCTGTTTTTGCAAGAGAACAGCTCGAAAACTGTTCAAACTGTTTTGGTAAGAACTGAGGATGATAAATGGAATGTCGAGCTTTTGAGCTTAAAGGATGACTCGACGGAGAGTGATGGAGTTGAATCGAGTTGGAGTCTGCACGCCACTGGTACACTCGCAGAGAGTAGTGAATTTGAGCTTAATTCAACCCTGAATTTAGGCGAGCTTCGCAAGCAATGCTTGGAGAGCCTCGATACTGAAGAGTT
This sequence comes from Cyanobacteria bacterium J06639_1, assembly GCA_039818705.1. GTDB lineage: Bacteria > Cyanobacteriota > Cyanobacteriia > Thermostichales > PCC-7336 > JBCBTL01. Next base: position 1,588 of record JBCBTL010000212.1, on the reverse strand, counting down.
TTATCAGCGATTTGTGGCGAAAGGGATTGCTTACGGTTCTGATTTCAGAGCTATTGAAGCTATTTGGCATGGCGATCGCGCTGCGCTAGCGAAATTGAAATTACCTGAATCGTTGCGGGAGGAACGCGATCGCTACATCCTCCATCCCGTTCTCATTGATGCTGGATTTCAGGCAGTGGGTGCTGCTTTGGGAACTGACATTTCGAGTCTTTACTTACCCATTGCAGTCGAGCGTCTGAGGGTTTTCGCGCCTGTTGGAGCTGAAGCGTGGAGCTATGCCCAACTGCGTCAGGATGAGGGAGAATTTGGCAACACGATCGCTGCCGATGTCACAGTGTTTGATGGGGCGGGAGTAGCGATCGCTTACATCGAAGGACTGACGCTGAAACAGGCGAGTCGCGAACAATTATTAGGCGTTAAATCTGAAGATCTAAACGATTGGTTTTACAAAGTTGAGTGGCAACCGAAAGGTCGTTTGGGGGGCGAGGCTCCCGATTTTATTCCTGCTCTTGCTGACATTCGCGATCGCATGCGACAGCAGTGGACAGCCACGCTCGTTAAACCAGACATGCTGAAGTATTTGGCTGCATTTCCGCAGTTGGAAGCGCTTTGTGCGGCTTACATTCCTCCAGCGTTCGAGCAGATGGGATGGTCTTTGGAGGTCGGGCAGCGATTTAGCGAAAAAGAGGCGATCGCTCGGACAGGAACGGTCGCGCAGCATCACGCGCTTTTGCGACGACTGCTCGATATTTTGACGGAAGACGGGATATTGCGACGAGAGGCTTTGGGGTGGTCGGTATCGCGATCGCCAGAGTCAAACAATCCGACCGAACTAGCGCAGCAATTGGCCGAGCGGTTTCCAGAAGTTGATGCGGAACTGGCGTTAACGAGTCGATGCGGCCAAAATTTGGCGGCGGTTTTACAGGGCAAGTGCGATCCGCTGCAAGACCTTCTGGCTCCCGATGGCGATCTGTCGGCTTTGACTCGGCTTTATCGCGATTCGCCGGGGGCGGTGGCCGTCAATCGCTTGCTCGCTCAGGCAGTGACGGAGGCGATCGCGCGTCTGCCTGGCGATCGCGCGGTGCGGATTTTGGAAGTGGGGGCAGGTACAGGGGCAACTACGGCGAATCTCCTGCCGCATCTGCCTGAGAATCAACTGGACTATACGTTTACGGATGTTTCGACTGCGTTTCTGACTCAGGCTCAGGTGCAGTTCGGCGATCGCGACTGCATGCGGTATCAACTGCTCGATTTGGAAGCCGATCCCGCAGAGCAAGGCTTGGCACTGGGGCAGTACGACATCGCGATCGCGGCAAACGTCCTACACGCTACGGTAGACCTGAAGCAGAGCCTCGACCACATTCGGCAACTGCTGGCACCGGGTGGATTGTTGATTCTGCTGGAGGGAACGCGACCCGCTCGCTGGCTCGATCTCGTTTTTGGATTAACCGAGGGCTGGTGGCGGTTTAGCGATCGCGAATTGCGTCCGAATCATCCTTTGCTGTTCACCTCTCAGTGGCGATCGCTGTTGCAGAACTGTGGATTTGACGATGCTTTTGGAGTCTCTTCTGAATCGGGAGAACACTCG
>JBCBTL010000211.1:0-5345 GCA_039818705.1 Cyanobacteria bacterium J06639_1 | reverse complement strand
TTCCGCCAGGATTTTTGGATGATTGCGAAGTCATCCTCAGTACCCTCAACCTCGATCGCGCCACGATAGAAGGCTTCGGCACTCGCGAAAAAATGTCGTTTCAATTTTCAAGCAATATTCCGAAGCACTATCACCAGCGATTCCGCAACTCCTGGTTTCTGCACGCGCGCTAGGCAGCGCGCGATGTGCGAAACGCGCGAGTACCGAATGCATAAATACTGAAGCGATCGCCGCTGACATGCCGAGCGTGAGATTTGATAGCGCGCTGAAACTCTAGCGGCGCGATCGCCCTACGCGCCTCATTGACAGGTTCTGTGCGGCATCTTCTCGTTTCAGATGCGATAAACCCCTGTATTACGTCAAGAATTTGTGACATGAACGCGTGTGGATTACCACAGTCTGGGCGCCGATCTTCTATTGCGAAATTATGATGTTTTTGGATTTTAGATCGATTCGACAGCCCTCTTTCCTGAGGGCATCTAAAATCCGAGTCAAGCCCTTCTTCTCCGGTAAACGTCCATGTTGCCTACTGCCGACCTCCTTCGCCTCCTCCATCCGATGTTGGCGGCTGTCTTCGTGATGCCCCTCATCGGGATTACAACCTACTTCGCCATGCAAACTCGCCAGCGCCGTCTCAAGACTGCTGCCGGGGAAAAGTCAAAAATCCCCCCGGTTGTGGGCAAAGAACACGTTCAAATCGGCCGCTGGCTGACCGCCTCGGTGGTTGGACTCGTTCTGGTCGGACTCGCTCATCCCATCATCAAAAACATCGTTAGAAATAACGTCTGGTCTACGAATTCCGTTCAAGTTATTTTTATTGCCGCAATGTTTGCCTTCACGATCGCCTCACTCGTGTTGCTCTATAAGGCCAAACAACCCCTCTGGCGCGGTATCTTTGCCACGCTTTCCGGCGGCGGACTGGTGGTGCTCGGCTCTCAAGATGGCGTGTTTCGTCGCGGCTACGAGTGGTATGTATCTCACTACTACTTCGGCATGACTGCAGCATTGCTGATGATCTTTTCACTGGCAATCTTGCCTGATATCTACAAATCGAAAACGTGGAGAACCGTTCACATCGCGTTTAACTGCATCGCGCTGTTGCTGTTTATCAGTCAAGGCATTACGGGCGTGCGAGACTTGCTAGAAATTCCGCTTTCGTGGCAAGAACCGTTCATCTATAGCTGCGACTTTGCCAATCAAACTTGCTCGTGATCGCCTGTTCGTCAGCTTCGGGCGATCGCCTGAAGCTATTCACGAAAGCCTTTTCTCGTCGCTAGCTTGCATCATTCCCTACAATGGCAAGGCCGCACGTCGAACCCCGATCTGGGGGGCGAACGATATCCGAGAGGCTGACTTCAGATTGCGATGCAACTTTCTCCCGCCCGCCATCGGTTCATCACTGAGGTTCGGCAACCTGCCGAGCGAATTGACCTGGCGAAGTCAGCTCTCTATATCGCTCAGGAGGAGTATCCCGAGCTAGATGTGGATCGCTATTTGGCTCAACTGGATGCGATGGCTGAGGCGATCGCCCCTCATCTTCCTGCCGAGCGCTATCCGCTGCGGGTCATTCAAGCTATCAATCGCTATTTGTATGAAGAATTAGGATTTTCTGGCAACGAGACGGAGTATTACGATCCGCGCAATAGCTTTTTGAATGACGTACTCGACCGCCGCACGGGAATTCCGATTACGCTGTCGCTGGTGTATTTAGAAATTGCGCGCCGACTCGATTTTCCGATGGTAGGAATTGGTATGCCCGCCCATTTCATCATCCGACCGGAGTTTGAAGATGCAGCGATTTTCGTGGATGCTTTTCACGGCGGCAAAGTGCTATTTGAAGATGATTGCCGAGAGTTGTTGAGCAAGCTGTACGGTCAGCCCGTCGAACTGCAGCCGTCAGCTTTAGCTGCCATTGACGCGCCACATTTTCTGGCGCGAATGCTGACAAATCTCAAGGTTATCTACCTTCAACAAGGGGATCTCGATCGCCTTTTGCGCGTCATCGAACGAATTTTGCTGCTGTTTCCCAACGCTCCGGTGGAACTGCGCGATCGCGGCCTGCTTTGCTTTCAAACCCAACGCTGGACGGAAGCGCGCCACGACCTCGAACGCTATTTGGAAATGATGCCGACGAGTCGAGATGCACCCATGATTCAGGCTCTCCTCGAACGCATGAACGACTCGACCTACGAGGATTGACTACGAGGATTGACGTAGTATCTGGCGAGCCCGCAGGAAACAGGCGATCGTCTTGGCATCGGCATCGGGCGACATCAGAATATCGTCGGCCAGCTCGGGTTCGCTCTTGAGCACCACTTCAATATCTTCGTCTTCATCTCCGGCGGGAGGGCGATCGAGGATTTCGAGATCGCGAGCTAGATAGACGTACATGACTTCATCGGAGTAGCCGGGGGCGAGAAAAAACTGGCCTAAATCGTCCCAAATTTTGGCGGAGTAGCCCGTTTCTTCAGCTAGTTCGCGCTTGGCTGTTTCTGCGGGCGGTTCGTTCGGTTCCACGGTGCCAGCCGGGAATTCGTAGATGTAGCGCCCGATCGCGAATCGATACTGCCAAATGCAGATGAATTTACCGTCTGCGGTGACGGGAACCACAACGACCCCGCCTGGATGGGTGACGTACTCGCGTTCGCCAGAGGTGCCGTTGGGGAACTGGAGAGTTTGGACGCGGAAGTCAAACTTGTGCCCCCGATAGTGCATCCGCTCGCGGAGGAGCTGGGAGGGCTGGGGCGGCTCGGGTTTGGACATGGGTTCCTCGCGAAGCGCTGGCCTGAGGCAAAGCGGTTCGATTCTACGTCGATCGCGGGACGGAAAACATCAGAGTCTCGCAGACGCGATCGCCAGTAGGATTGAGAGTGCCAGATCGATGTTGCTTGCAATGGACATTCGCCGCCGCCCGCCCGCGCCTTCCGTCTCGGTGAGTTCGCTCACTTACAAAGTGGCCGTGCCAGGAGCGGAGCCTCAACACATATTGGAAAAGATCGTCTGGCACAAAGAAGCCGAAGTGGAGAAGATGCGCGATCGCGTCCCTCTGGTGCAACTGCGACAGCTCATCACCCGCGTCCCCGCCGCCAAAGACTTCGCGGATGCCCTCAAATCTTCAGTCCATCCGGTTTCGCTGATTGCCGAGGTCAAAAAAGCCTCTCCCAGCAAGGGCGTGATTCGCGAAGATTTCGATCCCGTTGCCATTGCCCAAGCCTACGAGCGAGGCGGAGCCAGTTGCTTGTCTGTGTTGACCGATCGTGAGTTTTTTCAGGGCAGCGGCGACTATCTCAAAGCAATCCGCGAGGCGGTAGACCTGCCGCTACTGTGCAAAGAGTTCGTGCTTTCGCCGTATCAGATTTTTTGGGCGCGATCGCTCGGTGCGGATGCCATTCTGTTAATTGCCAAAATTCTGGGAGACACCGACCTGAAGTACTTTCTCAAAGTCGTGCAGCAATTGGGCATGACGGCGCTGATTGAAGTTCACGATTTGGCCGAACTCGATCGCGTGTTAGCGCTCGACGGCGTCAAGCTAGTCGGCATCAACAATCGCAATTTGGCTGATTTCTCAGTGGATTTGCAAACTACTCAAGCTCTGATGGACGCGCGCGGCGCAGATCTTGCTGCGCGCGGCATTACGGTGGTGGGAGAATCTGGCATTCACGCGCCCCAAGATTTAGCCTTCATGGGCAAATGCGGCGTGCGATCGGTTTTGGTGGGAGAATCCCTCGTCAAACAGCCCGATCCCGAGGTAGCCACCCGCACGCTGCTGGGAGGTCTCTAATGCACATTCCCTTGCCCTCCCACGCCCACTACGAGTTTTTGTTGGAAATGCTGGAGCAGCAAACGCTGCCTGCCGTTGATGCGGAAGATGCCGCCAATCGCGCCCGCACCCAAGAACTGATCATCACGCTGCGCAAAGCTCTCAGCCAGCAGCGCCAGCTCGAATCGGACTGGCGACAGCGGGGCGTTGAAATGGATTATCGCTGGACGCTCGATCGCGATATTCCCAATCCCTAGCTTTTCAGTTGACGGCGAAGGTAGGTTGCTCCGCTACCGAGACCGACGGCGATCGCCTTTTTCGCGTCGCTCGGCCTCTTTTTCAGCTTGCATTTGGCGGTCGAGTTCCCCTAACTTCAGCACGCCACTGCCCGCACAAACCAAAATGCCGCAAGACACCGCCCAACTGCGACCCAAATAAGACTCCCAAAAAATTTCCAGCGCGATCGCCAGCACGCAAAACGGCACGATGGTCAGAAACGAAGCCGCTGCAGGATGCAAGTTTTCCTCTAGGAAGGTGGTGACGCGCTCGGCGATCGCCGACCAGCCCCAGAACATCCCCAACGCCCAGAAAGACGCACCCGAGATCGTAATTGGGTTCATCCAGCTTTGCACCCAAGCCCACGTTTCCATATCGACCGATGCCTCACGCCTGCGTGCTTTGTTACCGATCTTAACGTTTGCCCGTCGCGCGTACGTAAGAATGTGACAGTGATCGATTCGGAATCGAGGTAGAGCCAATGAGGTCTTTGGCGGCCGAGTGGGTCGCGCATTGAGAGTTCGGACATCCTTGAGGAGGCTAGTCACACGAATGAAAGAGCTTAGTGAAGAAATACTTGGCAAGATCGTCGATGGCATTTCACGAGTAGTATCGCCCTCTCAGATCGTTTTGTTCGGCTCGTACGCGCGTGGTGAGGCTGTGGAATCCTCAGATCTCGATCTGATGGTCGTAACCCGCGATCGATACGACGGGAAGGTGAGTCGGCGAAAACAGTTGGGCGAGATCTATCGGGCGCTGTCTGACATTCGCATTCCGAAAGATATTTTGTTGTTCAGCGAAGCTGAGGTGGGTCACTGGCGAACGTCAACGAATCACCTGATTGCTGAAGCCTATCGCGATGGCAAGTCGATCTATGAGCAACCGTGACCTCGACCATGCGAGAGCCATGCTGAACAATGCAGCTCGCGATCTTCAAGCTGTACGACACATGCAGGATGTAGAGCTTTTTGACACCGAAATCTTTGGTTTTCACGTTCAGCAATGCATCGAAAAGTCGCTCAAGGCGTGGCTGGCGTTTCGCGGTCTGTCATTTCCAAAGTCACACGACCTCAGCGCCCTCAAGACTGCGCTTGAGGATTCTTGATGCGACTTATCAGCGTTTCAGAATATTGAGGAGCTGACTGTGTTTGCAGTTCAATACCGTTATGAAGCTTATAGCGACGATGACGAAGAGCTCGATCGCAACGCGCTCACTCAGCTAACCGAACGGGTGTACGGTCATGTAAAAGCTCTTGTTTCTTAGGCTGTTTGCGATTCTTCAAGGTTTGCATGTCGCAATATCGATGAG
>JBCBTL010000210.1:0-5349 GCA_039818705.1 Cyanobacteria bacterium J06639_1 | reverse complement strand
CTGCGCCGCTAGAACCCGATCGCTCGTATCTTTGGACGCTCTTAATTCAGTGCGATCCCGATCGCCTCAGCGGTATGAATTACGTGAGCGGCACGGTGCATCACGCTCCACCCTCGCTAGAGTTGGAAGCTGACCTGGCAACTTTGTCTGCTCCCGAGCGCGCGGCCGCGTACGCCCGAGCGGGATATTGGTACGACGCACTGACTGAGGTTGAGGGGCTATACCGCAGCGATCGCGAGAACCCCGCCTATGCAGCCGCATGGCGGCACTTTTTGCAGCAGGTCGAGCTAGACCCCGATGTCGTCCCTGATTCGCTCCATTCGGCGAACGTGCGGGCGCAATCCAGTCGCACGTTCGGGATTGCAGATTGGGGCCGCTAATTAAGACTGCTCGGCCAGGACGTGGAGCAGCCAGTTAGCGGCGGTGGCGCGGCGAGTTTTGCGCGGTGTCAGGTCATTAACGCGGTAGCCAGCGAAGCCGAGCTGCTCTTTAAGAAGCTGCTTGTGCGCTTTGGGAGTGGAGCGCGTCAGTTTGACAGTAGCGGGACGGCTGCCGATGAAATTAGGGGGGGCTTCATCATCCGTCCAGGGGGCGATCGCCCCACTGCTATCCCAATGCTGGCGTTCGGCATCGTAGGCAAATCCCAGCGTTCTCCACACCATGGCGTTCACGGTCTCGTCGTCGAGGCGATCGTCCAAGATGGCTCGTACGGTGTCTTCGCACAGATCGGGGAGGGCTTCAGGATTCATGGGGTCGAGAGGGGGCGTGGGGAGCGTTCGAGAACTCAGACTATCAGATGGGGGGCTCGCGATCGCGGAGGAGCTGTTCGCGATGCTGAATCGACACCAGTGCCATTTCCCAGGGGAAGGTAAACGAGGCAAATGAGTCGGGGTCGATGCGATCGAGATCGAGGTCTTCCACCACTTCTTTGAGAATCTCGAACAGTTGCAGGCGAATGGTGTCGAGTTCGCGCGCGTCGCGACAGGCATACACGCGTTCGAGCAAGGCCAACACCTCCAAGTTGTAGGCATCGGCGCGATTTTTTTGACGCTGCACGAGGCGCAGACGCAACTGCCACAAGGTTGACGCGGCCAGGACGAGCACGGACAAACCGAGACCGATCGCTTCGGCATACTGCACGAGGAAATTCGGTTCGTCTTGGGTGTAATAGGCTACTGCTCCGGGGTGGGGCACAATGCTGGCGGTATTGGCTTGGGTGGGAAATTCAATCGATGCCGCTAGCGGGTAAAGGGCGATCAGTTCGTTCCGGCGCTCGTTGAGCAAGCGGGTGAGGTCGTAAACGATCGCGCGATCGACATCCGATCTGGCGAGCAACATCGCCCGCACCCCCGCCACGGTCACCTCTTCGGGTGGCAGGGGGGGAGCGCCGCCGTATGCCCCTGCTGGAACGGCGATCGCCTCTAAAAACGGCAGTGAAATGCGTAACGCGTCAATCTGCGCGATCGGCACGAGCTGCGCGCCGCTGGCCTGAATCAGTTCGGCGGTGGCAGGGTTGCCCAGCGCGATGGTTTTCGAGAGCGCGTCCACATCTCCAGCAACCAGCGCGGCGTGAGCGCGATCGGTTGGCAGGGGGATGCCATCGAGCGTTTCGGGGGTGAGGCCGTAATGGGCTCCAATTTGCCAAAACAGATCGTAGGAGCCGCTGCCTTCGGGCATCAGGGCAACGCGTTTTCCCTTTAGATCGATGAGGCGATCGATCTCAGAGTCGGGTGCAGCCACAATGTGGAACAGTTCGGGAAACAGCGCTGCCACCGCCCGCGCTTGTGACCGCGTGGGCGTATCGCTCTGCACGATCGCCAAATCGGCCTCGCCCGACTCCAGCCGCGCCACATTCTCCACCGATCCGGCAGTGGAGGCGACTGTCAGGTTGATGCGAGGAGCGTGACGGCGGACGATTTCTTGCAGTGCCTCGCCAAAGGCGTAGTATTGGCCTGATGGACTTCCGGTGACCAGAGTGAGCTGGAACGCGCGTCGCCGTTCGACGATCGCCAACCCGCCAAAGGCAACCACCATTGCCAAACTGGCCAGCGCGATCGCGAGCGTACTCTTACCCTGCACTCATCCAACCCGTTTCCAGTGCCTCCAGCATAGGCGAGGAGGATCGAGCGAAATGTGTCTCGCGATCGCCCACAACCCGCAACCCGCCAGAGACATGACCCGCCAGAGACATGACTCGAAAGAAACACGACCCGCACGTTACTGCTGGTACTGAAATAAATCGTTCGGCTTTTCGCGGCTGCCGCTGACGGGCTTGGCTACGTCACCCACGGTCAAGACACCCGAGAGCGTGCGCCCGACACTGGAGCGATCGCTCACCTCCACAATTTCCAACTGGCCGATTGGCTGCGTCACTTTGCGCAGCACGTCCCCCGTTTCGGGATCGATGACTTCGCGCACCACCTGTTCGACCGACATCACCATGCCGGGGCGCAGCCCATCTGAAGACCCGCGATTCAGCGTAATTTCACTGCCGAAAACATCCGCAACAGTGGCACTGATATCGGGCACGACGGTAGGAAGGGCAGCTAGTTTGCTGCTAGCGCTAATGATGTCGTCAGCAATTTCGTCCACGGCATCTTCCACTGCTAACGACAGCAGCTTTCTCGCGTTCTCAGTTTGGTTAACCACGATGAGCGCTTCAGTGTCCGACTGGCTTTTTTCGCCAACGCCTTCCGATGTCACTAAAATTTCAGCCGTGCTGGTGCTAACCATGCGCGCATTCAACTGCACGGTGGCATTGACGTTGGTTTCGACGATGCGGATAGGCCAAGTCGTGCCCGACTGTCTTTGATCCAGGTTGTATTCGGTGACGGTGCCCATAATCAAAGCGTCAACCCCCAAAATTTGGCCGAGTTGAGCTGCGGTTGAGGCATTGATGCGACCCGAGTCGCCGAGATCTTGCTCCGTCAGCACCGCCTCAAGCTGGCTGCGCTCGATGACCGAATACGTACCGTCTTCCACGAGGCTATCCACCAAAAGCTCGTTGAGCCCTCTCGCCGCCGCTGTCGTGTCGCCCCCAAAATACGCTCCAGCTCCCGTGCTGCCGAAGTCAAAGTCGAGCACGGCCACGCGCAGACGATCGCTTTGGGCTTCGCCTGCGAGGGGAAAAACCGCGATCGCGATCGCGACTAGCCCCAACCCCGCGATGCTAACTCCCCCTGCACGCCAACGCTGAAAGTTCATCTCGTAAAAACCTCAATACGACTCCGATCGAAGTACGCGCGTAAGCGCATCCACTTAGACTCTATGTTTATCACAGCTTTATAGTTTGGGATACCAAAAAACTCGGAAATTCGGTTACCTGTTGCAAAAGCTATTGTGGGGGAGCTAGGTATGCTCTGCTGTCGTGCGAAATCGCCCTCAACTGCGCCAGATTCTCAAGCTCGTGCCGCCCAAATATCGCGGAACGGCTTCAATCGCGATCGCTCTCATCGCTGGAGCGGTTTATCTGTTTCAGTCCTGTACGGGCACGCAGATCCCGAGCGGTAGCGTGCATTTGACAATGGGCAACCCCAGCCAGGCCGGAAGCACACCCGATAATTATTTACTGGAAAAGCCACAGTACGCGCTCTCTTACAATCGCTCGCGGGGAACGGCGAACTGGGTGAGCTGGCAATTGAATTCGAGCTGGATGGGCGAGGCGGAACGACAGGACGATTTTCGACCGGATGAATCGTTGCCCGCAGGGTGGGAGCGCGTTCGTCACGGGGATTATACGGGCAGCGGCTACGATCGCGGTCATTTCGCCCCGTCTGCCGACCGCACCCGTAGCGAAGCGGACAATTCAGCCACATTTTTGATGACGAACATCGTGCCCCAAACCCCCGAGAACAATCGAGGGGTCTGGAAAGAGCTAGAGGAGTACGCTCGCGATTTGGTCGGGCAGGGGAAAGAGCTGTACGTCGTGGCGGGGGTATACGGTACGAGCAAGCGGATCGGGGAGGGCAAAGTCACCGTGCCCAGCCACACGTGGAAAGTCATGCTGGTGCTCGATCGCCCCAATGCCGGACTTAAGAGCGTGAGTGAACATTCGCGCGTTATCGCGATCGACATTCCCAATCATAAAAATCTCAAATCGGACTGGCAGGATTACATCGTCACGGTAGATGACATCGAAGCCAGCACGGGATATGACTTGTTTTCCAATCTGCCAGATGGCGTAGAAAAGACCCTCGAAAGTCGGCGCGATCGTGGCTAGGTTTCCACGATTCGGGTGCGTATCCCCGCCCAATGCCCCGCAGATGTTTTCCCAATAACAAACGCATCGATATCGGTCTGGCCCACTCGGAATCCTTGCGGGTCGCGCAGCGTGTCTGCTAAAAGCATCTCCAGCGCTTGAAATTGACGAACGCGGGCTTTTTCGATGTCGTCGTACCCATCGCGATCGCGGGTCACCCGCTTGAAAAATTGCTCTACAGACAAACGTGCGATGGGGGTATCGCTCGACCGGTCGAGAATGTGCAGGAGCGTTGCGGGAGCGATCTCGTCCTGCCGCTCCCACTCGAATGCCGCGACCGGCGCGTCAGTTTCGCTCGGCCACAGCAGACCCTCCGTGGCAGCTCGGAGGCGATCGCGCAGGTCAGACATGATGAATTGGGCGAGCTGACTCGGGCAGTGCCAGATCCACGGGGCGATCGAGTTCGATTCCTGCGCTGCTCGCCGCTCGCGCCAGCTCCAAAATATTCGGGTCAGACGGCAGGGAACGCTGGGGGAAGCGCCAGTGGGGGGCGATGTGACTGAGGGGAATGAGGACGAACGCGCGATCGCTCATGCGGGGATGAGGCACCGTGACGGCAGGCTCGCATCCTCGGACGGGGAGGTCGAACTGCTGGCGCTCCCACAGCAAAATGTCTAGATCGAGGGGGCGCGGCGTCCAGCCTGCGTGCCGGACGCGACCGAGGGAAGCTTCTACATCTAAACAGACTCGCATCAGCGCTTGGGGGGCGAGTTCGGTATCGAGAATCGCCGCGCCGTTGAGATAAGGCGGATGGGGCACCGGGGGCGGGGCATGCTGGTACACCGGAGCCGTCCAGAAAAACGGGGAGAGTTTGGCGATCGCGATGCCAGCATGACGGTCGAGGGCTTGCAATCCCTGCAAGATTTGTTGCTGCGGATCGCCGAGATTGCTGCCAATGCCGAGCGCCACGCGAGCGTGCTGCGGAATTGGTGACGCTTGGGGGAGCGGATCGGCGTTAGTCTGGATAGGGGTTGCGTAATGCATCAGTTGCTTGCCGCCTCGCGCTCGTCGAAACGCTGGATACGCCTTTGTTGTGATTTCATTCATTCTGCTCGAACCGCTTGCACGATCGATTCGTTCTTCAGCAAAGC
>JBCBTL010000209.1:0-5353 GCA_039818705.1 Cyanobacteria bacterium J06639_1 | reverse complement strand
AACAACTTCATCTTTGCCCGTGGATCGGTGGGTAGCGTGTAGCGAGCCAATAGTAAAACTTTGTGTAGCTCTCGATACGGAATCAAAAGAGTTAGAAGACTGTATAAAAAATAAGCTCGGCGATGTATGCTGGCTGGGAGGTTTACATCGTAAATGTCAATGACCACAGAATCAGATGCCTATTTGGATGAAAGTGCGAGTGCTTCTTCGGAAGATTACCCCCTTAGCGCTGTTCCTCAGAACGCGCGCAAACCTTTTTGGTCTCTAGCACTCTTGTTGATGGGGTTTGCCCTCACGTCATCCACCCTTTTTGCCGGTGGTGCTATCGGTCCAGCCTTTAGTTTTCCACAGCTTCTAGGCGTAATTTTAATTGGCAACGTAATTTTGGGAATCTACTGTGCCGCCCTCGGGTACATTGCCTCGAAATCGGGATTGACCACAGTGCTCATGGCACGATTCAGCTTCGGCAATTTAGGCTCGCGCTGGGTTGACTTTATATTGGGGTTTACCCAAATTGGTTGGTATGCATTCACGACCGCGATCGTCGTCCAGGTGCTGTTCGAACTGTTGGGAATCGAGAATACGGGTTTCTTGTATTACCTTTGGGTGTTTCTATTCAACTACGCGTTTTGCGCTACGGCCTACATCGGCTACTCCGCGATCGACTGGCTCAGCCGCCTTGCCGTTCCTGCAATGCTCGTTTTGGTTGCCATCAGTCTCTCGCTGGCATTTCGAGACTTCGGCACAGTTGGTGCGTCCGTGCCTTCTGGCGAACTCTCTCTCGGCACGGCACTCGCCTTAGTGATTGGGACATTCATTTCTGGAGGGACTCAAGCGACAAACTGGAGTCGCTTTGCTGAGTCTGGGAAGGCTGCTATTCTATCGACCTTGAGTGCGTTTACGCTCGTGAATGGAATCTTAGTGTTTGCAGGTGCTTTTTGCACGCTAGTGTATGGTTCTCAAGACTTGATCCAGGCGATGGCAACACAGGGCATTCTGCTGGCCGGTATTGCTTTGCTAATTCTGAACGTTTGGACGACGCAGGACAACACGATTTATGCGTTCTCGGTTGCGGGAGCGAATATGTTCCGCACTCCCAGACGGCATGCTTTCGTGCTTATTGGCGCGACGTTTGCCTTAGTGCTCACGCTGTCTGGAATTTATGAATATCTGCCCAACTATCTCATCCTCCTGGGTACATTTATTCCGCCCGTGGGAGGGATTATCATGGTTGATTTTTGGGTGCGACACAAAGGACAATTTCCCGTGCTCTCCGAATCTTTGCCTGCGTTTAACTGGGCTGGCGTTATTGCTTACGTTGTTGGTTCGGCAGTGGCCTATTTCACGGGTGAAGCGGGCTTTTTAGTTGGCCCCGTAAATGGCATTGTTACGGCGGCTGTTCTGTACGCCGTTCTTTGTCAGGTCATGCCGCAAGATAGTCCGTCTGCTTAGCGTTCTGCTGACTATTGAACCCTTGAAAGCGAGCGATCGCGTGAGAGTCGATCGCTCGCTTTTTCATCAGTTTTGTTTGCCTGAATTTGGCTATCCAGCCTGTCGCAAACGGGGATCGAGCGTCACAGTTCCGGACGTACCGTAAAACTGGCGATACCAGTCCACGAATGCCTGCATCCCAGCGTCTACAGACGTATCGGGTCGGAAACCTACGTCATTCATCAGGGCGCTTACGTCGGCATAGGTGATGTGGACATCTCCGGGCTGCATCGGCATCAGGTTCAGTTTGGCCGACTTGCCCAGCGCTTTTTCGGTGGCTCTAATGAAATCCATCAGCTCGACCGGAGCGTTATTACCAATGTTGTAGAGGCGGTAGGGCGCGCCGCTTTGAGGGGCTGTGCCAGGGGTAGGAACGTGAGTCATAACTCGCACCACACCTTCCACAATGTCGTCGATGTAGGTGAAATCCCGCTTCATCTTGCCGTGGTTGTAAACGTCGATTGCCTTTCCTTCTTCGATCGCCTTCACGAACTTAAACGCGGCCATGTCGGGTCGCCCCCAGGGGCCGTACACGGTGAAAAAACGCAGGCCGGTGACGGGCAGGGCGTAGAGATGGCTGTAGCTGTGCGCCATGAGCTCGTTGGCGCGTTTGGTAGCGGCGTAGAGGGAAACGGGATGCTCCACCGGGTCTTCGATCTCGAAGGGGATTTTCGTATTTGCACCGTAGACCGAACTGGATGACGCGAACACCAAATGCTCGATAGTGCCGTGGCGACACCCTTCGAGGAGGTTGGCGAAGCCGACCAGATTGCTGTCTACGTATGCCATCGGGTTTTCGAGGGAGTAACGCACTCCAGCCTGGGCGGCAAGGTGGACGACGCGATCGAACGCTTCCGCCTGGAAAAGCTGCGCCATACCCACACGATCGCTGAGATCGAGCTGCTGGAAGTGAAATCCCGAGTAGGGTTTGAGGCGATCGAGACGAGCCTGTTTGAGTCGAACGTCGTAATAATCGTTCAGGTTGTCGATGCCCCAAACATCGTGGCCGTCTTCAAGCAGGCGACGGGCGAGGTGAAAACCAATGAATCCGGCAGCTCCAGTGACGAGGACGCGCATGGGACTGACTCCAGAAAGAAACGGGGCAGGGAACAGAGGGACATTCAGCGGGCAAGCCCTTAGTAGGTGGGAATGTTGAGGGCTTGAATTGAGGGTAGCCGGTCGGCGTGGGGGTGGTGAAGAACGCTGAAGGCTCCCGGATGCGGCTGCCAGACAGAAGCAGACGACCCGAAATAGCGGCTGAGGCGGTCTCGTACGTAAGCTTCGCTGGCAACGATCGCTCCTGTCAAAAATCTGCCCGATTTCGCCGCTAAATCCCGTTGGCGATCGAGGGTTCTGTCCCAGTCGGGACGGTCGGCACTGTCGTAGAAATAGCGGGTGGTGGCGGGGCGATCGGCGAGAACGCGATGGGCTGTCCAGGCGGCAGCTCCCGCTTCAGAAAGGCAAAAGTCGAGGTCGATATCTCGCCAGCGGCGGGAGAGGGCGATCGCCTGCGCATCGTCAACTGTCTTGGCAGCAACCAACAACAGCCGCACCCCTTGCTTTCCCTCTTTGGTTTTGGGCAAGGTTTCCCCCAAATGCTCGGTCAGATTGAGGGTTTCGAGCTGCGCAATTGAGGAATTCGGCGCGAATGCGAGCTGGCTGATGCCGCAGTTGGACTGTTGCAGCAGGTGGAAGCGCGCGGGGGGAATGCCCAGGGCAGTGCCGATCGCCGCGCGGATCGTGCCGCTGTGACTGACGATCGCCACCGTTTTTCCGGCATGGCGAGCCAGCAAATCCGGCCAGAACCGTTCGACCCGCGCGTACAAATCCAGCACCGGACGCCGCGCGAATGTCGAATCGGCAGAGTTGGAGGGGGCGAGGGTGGCGATCGCGCTGCCTGAAGGCTCGGGCTGGGCGAGTACTTGAAATTCGTGGGGACGTTCCACCCAACAGCGGTAGTCGGTGGCGTAGCGCTGGCGCACTTCGGTGTAGGTGAGTCCCTGCCAAGCGTGCAGGTCGATTTCCCGCAGGCGATCGTCTTCGATCAGTTCGGGTAGGGCGTGGCGTACCGCTGCGATTTCAGTCAACATTTCGGCAGTTGTTTGGCGCACGCGGGTGAGGCGGCTGGTGTAGATCGCGTCGATGCCGAGGGAGGCGATCTCGCGACCCGTTTTGCGAGCTGCTTCGAGACCAGCCTCCGTGAGGACGGCTTCATCACTGCTGCCCTGGTAGCGACCCATTTGGTTGAAGGTGCTGCGGGCGTGACGAATGAGGATGACGCGGGTGGGATGAGAACAGGTAAACAACGCAGACATGGCTCGGCTCAGGTGGGGTCGGACTGGAATATGACGGGCGATTCGTTTAAAGAGGACGACTCGCTGGCAAAGGCTTTGCGATGGCGATCGCTTAGATAGCGATTGAGCGATCGCTCGAAGGGTTCGAGCGCGCCTTCGAGCCAGGCATTAGTTTGGCCGAAGGAAAGGCGGCGGACGAGGGGATGCAACGTGTTTTTTTGCCGTCGTTGCCCCACCTTCTGCAACCGCTGTTGTAGGCAGGCATCGTCTTCGTGGAGCTGCCATTTCTGTTGGAAGTGGGTCGAACTAGCGCGCTCCCACTCGTCGCTCCAGCGCAGCGAGAAATAGGCTAAGTCCGAGGGGGCGATCTGCTCGGGCGGAACGTAGGTGACGACGGCAGACGGTTCGACGTACATGGCTGCGCCCGATCGCGTCGTTCGCAGCGAGAAATCGACGTGCTCGCGGGCGCTCAGTAACCGTTCGTCCATCGCGCCGACGCGATCGAACAGCTCCCGCTTGACGAGCAAGCAGTGGAGTTTGGTGTATTCGACTCGTCGCCGCTGCAGGCGATCGCGCACGTCGGCCACTTGGGCGCGGGCAAAATAACGCTGCTCGAACAAATGCCGCGAAATCTGTCGGCCTCGGACTCGAATCGAGATGCGCGCCTCGCCCCCCGCCAACAAAATGGTCTGATGCAGTGGCTTGCCAACGCAGAGTAGCGGACAGACTGCCGACGCATCGGTGTCGCGCGCGCAATCGAGCAGAGCTTCTAACCAGCCTGGAGTCACTTCGATGTCGTTGTTGACGAACGCGACGTAGGGGGTGGTGACGCGGGCGAGGCCGACATTTCGAGCCTGGTTTGGCGACAAGTAGCGCTCGGAACGGATCGACTCGAACTGCCATCGTCGCGATCGCTCGGCCAAAAAATCCCGAACGGAAGCAGGCGAGCCGCCGTCGACGTATACCAACCGGAACGGCACGCGAGTGTGGGCGTAGAGGCTCTCTAGCGAGGTGCGCGCGTGGCTGAAGCGCTCGCGCGGCGTGACGATGATGGTGATTTCTGGGGACATAATGCAACCCTCCCCGCCTTGATGCATCAGCGATTGAGGACGAACAAAGAGAAAAGCGATCGCCCCGAAAGTGAGGGTAGAGGCGATCGCGACACTCAGGCAGCGGCGCTGACGAGGGTGGGCACAGAGGTCTTGCCCAAGACGCGCTCGTACACCCGCTGCCAGTTCTGCCGTTCGACTGCTGGACTCAGCTTCGTCAACACGGTTTGGCGGGCGGCGCGACCGACTTGCGATCGCAAGTCGGGACGAGCGATCGCAAGTCGCAAAGCCTCTGCCAACTCAGATGTGGAAGCAGGGGCGACGACCCATCCGTTTTCGCCGTCAACCAGAATTTCGCCGATCGCGTCAGCCGACGACCCGACGATCGCGCGGCTAGCGAGCATGGCTTCTAACATCGCGTTGGGGCAGCCGTCGTGCAGGGAAGGAATCGCGAAAATGTCCGTCAGCGGCAGATAAGCCAGAGCTTCCAGGCGGCTCACCATACCCGTGACGACAACG
>JBCBTL010000208.1:0-5362 GCA_039818705.1 Cyanobacteria bacterium J06639_1 | reverse complement strand
AAGCCACACGTACGTCAATCGACGCTATTATCGCTAGATTCCTCAGAAAGGAGAGGCGATCGCCCAGAATGTTATCCTTGATACAAAATTGAGTTAGAAACAGCCTTTAGTGTTGTGTAAATTCACTTCTAGCTTGTCCTTAGTGATGCTCTCAGTCTGACGGCAAGCCACCTACGGACAGGTTCTCGTGGCTGGATTCAAGTCCATTTGTCTGTTGTTCAACAGGTGCGCGCGAGTCTATGGCGATCGCAGATAAACCCCTGGCTAACGTGTTCCGCGAATTGGCTGGCACCCAATTTCCGCCTTCGGTGGAAACTTACGACCGGGGGAAAACAATTTTCTTTCCTGGCGATCCTGCCGAACGCTTCTATTTCCTGCAGAAGGGAGCCGTCAAGCTTTCGCGGGTCTACGAGTCGGGGGAAGAAATTACTGTAGCTTTGCTGCGGGAAAATAGCATTTTCGGCGTGCTTTCCTTGATTACCGGTCAGCGTTCCGATCGTTTTTACCACTCTGTTGCCTTTACTTCGGTCGAGTTGCTGTCAATTCCGATCGAACAGGCAGAGAAAACTCTGACGGAGAACGCCGAGCTTGCCATGCTGCTGCTCAAGGGCTTGTCTTCGCGCATTCTCGAAACTGAGATGATGATCGAAACCCTCGCTCACCGCGATATGGGATCGCGCTTAGTCAGTTTTCTACTAATCTTGTGTCGCGATTTCGGCATCCCCAGCAGTACGGGCGTAACGATCGACCTACGGCTTTCTCACCAAGAAATCGCCGAAGCGATCGGCTCTACTCGCGTTACCATTACCCGTTTGTTAGGCGATCTGCGCAAGCACGAATTTATCTCGATTCACAAGAAAAAAATTACCGTTCACGACCCAGTACAGCTCAGCCGTCGCTTTGCTTGACGCTCGGCTTGCGCTCCCGTAACGCTCGACATTCTGCTATCCCACGCAGGACGAGCGTTGGCTCGTTGTAACTGTTAGGAATCTGCGCGAGGTCGTGCAGCAGTTTGCCGTCACCTCCAGTAAACGCGATCGCCCCCTCGGGGTAATGCCGTCGCCAGTCGTCGCAGAAAGACCTAACGGTCGCAATCGCCCCCAAAACGACCCCACTCGCGATCGCCCCCGCAGTCGTGCGCGCCCATCGTTCGACCGACTCCAAGTACGAATAGTCGAAGTCGGGTAGCGCTGCTGTCGAGGTATGGAGCGATCGCGCCTGCAATGCTAATCCGGGGGCGATCGCCCCTCCCACGAAAACCCCAGCTTCGTCCGCAGCCGATACAGTCAGTGCTGTGCCGCCATCAATAACCAATATCGGCCACCCCCAGAGCGCCGCAGCCCCCATTAACGCCAACGCGCGATCGAGTCCTAGCGTATCGTAGACCTCAGCAAGGGAAGTGTCTGCCAGCTTCAACGAGCGAGCATCTCGGAGCTGCGGCCATTGCTCCAGCACGGGGGCGAGCCGACCGACCGCAGCCATCCAAACGCGATCGCCAGCTACCTGTATTTGTCGGTCAAATTCAACGTCGGGAGCGATTTCGTTGCGATTCCAGCGCTGGAGTGTTTCCCCCTGCCACAGTCCCCAAAGCACGCGCGAATTGCCGATCGCGATCGCCAGCCACGGCTTGCCTGCTTCAACCTCAGTTTCTGCTGCACGCGCCGCCAGATTTCGTTTCATGCCTCAGCCTCAAACGTCCGAAAAGTTAGCCTCAAGCGTCCAAAAAAGTCAGCGGCCCAACGACATTTTGCCGTAACATCGGCAAGGAGAAGCTGGGCGAGTCCCAGCCATTAGCTCCAACGTCACGCATTGAGATCGAAACAGAGGGATAGCGATCGTGTTCAAGATTGGCGACAAAGTGCGCGTCCAAAAGTTAGCAGACATCAGTCAAGACGGTACGGCTGATTTCGTGGGTAAAGTCGGCGTTCTGCGGGCATATCGCATCGTCGACGGCAGCGGAGTCGGATGTTTGGTGGACTTCGGCAGTAGCGAAGAGTCAGTCTGGTTTTTCGAAAAAGAACTCGTCTCCGCCTAAAGCCGGACACTAGACTGAACTCATCAACTCGCGAGGTTTGTCGTGAATCAGTCCCCTACTGTCACTCGTCGCATTCTGGCTCGTCAGGTGGCAGCCCAGGTGGACGGATTGTCGCTGCGCCTCGCGAAAGCTGCTGTGGATGCCGTCACCGCCAGCATTGAGGACGCGCTTGCAGCAGACAGCACCGTGCAGATCAAGGGGTTCGGTACCTTTTCCGTGCGCCAGCGCGCCGCCCGCCAAACATTTCACCCGCGTACGCAGCAGCCAATCGCGATCCCCGCCGCCAGCGTGCCCCACTACAGCCCCAGTCCGCAACACCGCGATCGCGTCAGCGCAGCACACGCCCTTGCCTCTTCCCCCGAGATCGCCGAGTCTGGCACTGAGGCCGCCCCCTAGCCTGCGGCGCATCCCTCCACATCGCTCGACCCCCCACGCCCCCCTCAGTCACTCCCGAACACGCGCGAGTTATTTGCATCATGAGTCGAATCCTTACCTTCCTCGGCAAAGGCGGCACCGGACGCTCGACCGTCGCGATCGCCACCGCTAAAGCTGCTGCCCGCACGGGTCGGCGCACTCTCCTCGTCAGCCATCAAGACGGCTCGGGCGCTGGCGAGCTTCTCGGGTTAAATACCAGCAGCGAACCGCAGGCGATCGGGGCAAACCTGAACGTGGTCGAGTTGCGCGCTACCGCGCTTTTAGAAAAAAACTGGGGCATGGTCAAGGATTTAGAGGCTCAGTACGTCAAAACGCCGTTTTTCAGAGAAATTTACGGTCAAGAACTCGCCGTACTGCCGGGAATGGACAGCGCCCTTGCCCTCGAATCGCTGCGTCAGTACGATGCCAGCAAAAACTACGATCTCATTATTTACGATGGTGCAGGCACCCTCGACACGCTGCGCATGTTCGGCCTGCCGGAGGTATCGAGTTGGTACCGCCGTCGCGCCTCTAAAGCCTTTCTCGGCTCGGATTTATTCAAAGCTTTGCGCCCCTTCGCCGAGCCCATCCTCCGTTCTGTCACCAACATCGACCGTCCCATTGATGACCTAGTAGAGGATATGGGCGGTGGCAAAGACGTTTTAGAAGAAGGACGCGAGGCGGTATCGTCGCGCGATCGCGTTTTGGCCTATCTCGTCTCGAATGGCGACCCGATGGCGCAGAAAACCGCTCGTTTTTTGTGGGGCAGCGCCCAAATGATCGGCCTCACCGTCGGCGGTGTCGTCGCCACTCCTGGCGCAGGCGAGTTTTCCACAGCCGACTTCACCCCGCTATCGATCTGCACGATTCCCGAACGCGGGGACGACTGGAATCCCCTTGTCGATGCCGTAGCGCCTTTACTGAGCGTTCCTGCCGATATTCCGGCTCCGGTGGCGATCGACGAATCTGCCCGCACGGTAACCCTATTTATTCCCGGCTTCGACAAATCCCAAATCGGCCTCAGTCAATCCGGCCCCGAAATCACCGTTACCGCTGGCGACCAGCGCCGCAATGTTGCTTTACCCAGCAGCATGGCAGGCAGTCAAGCCAGCGGCGCGAAATTCCAAGAAAACTATCTGATCATCAGCTTCTAACGCGATCGCTGCAGGCAGCCACACGGATGCTCTGTTCTAGGGCATCCGTGTGGCTAGCGGTCGTTAAACAGGCGATCGCACCGAGAGGACACTGGATGGCGCCACATCAGGACGTGTTGGCAATATCCTTTGGCGACATTCCAAAGTGTCAGTAGGCGATCGCGAATTCCATCGAGCTTTTATCAAAATGTTTCTGTTTCCGACCCAAACAGACGTATTTTTGTGCTTGCGCGGGAACTTTAGTACTAGGGTGTAGCAAAATCAACAGAAACCCAACTACGATCTCGGGATGAATTCAGTGAACGATCGCAATCTCGTCATTATTATCGGTCGCGGCAACTCAGGGACTCGAATTATCTCGTATACACTCTACGCCAGTGGGGTGTTCATGGGCGCAACCCTCAATCCCTCTGGCGATAAAGTTCCCACCAAACCTCTCATCAACGCCTGCGACCTTATCGCTCCCTACATTCAGTGGAAGGGAAACCTGTCGTGGGACTTTTCCCGGCTTTACACAGAAGAAATCCCAACCGAATTCAAGACAGCGATCGCCGAGTACCTCGCTGACATTCAGCCGCGAACGAAGAATAAGCTCGCGGGCTGGAAACTGCCTGAGACCACCCTCGTCTATCCGTGGATCGCCCGTCTCTTCCCGAACGCTAAATACATCTTTTGGGTACGCGACCCCCGTGACTGCGTCACTAGCGGGCATACGACCGACGATCTACGCAACTTCGGCATTGATTACCCCGAAACCAATGACGAACGCGAGCGGCGGGCGATCTCTTGGTACTACCAATACAAACTGATCGAATCAGCACCCACGCCGAAGCACGCTTTAACAGTTCGTTTTGAAGACTTCGTCCTCAAGCAAGACGAAACGTTGGCCAAGCTCGCACGATTTCTCGATCGCCCTCTATCCAAAGTTATCGTCAAGCGAGCGCCGATCGGTCGCTGGCGCTCTGACAGTGGCAAACATTCGTTCGAGTATTTCGACGAGGCGTTGCGCGCCCATCACTACGACACAATGGAACCCGAAAGCGCACCAGTGACTTTCGCTTACAAACTCTTACGCAAGGTCAGAGGATACTAATTGCAGCGACACACGCTCAGGCAAGCCGTGTATCGCGATCGTATCCTCTCGAATCCACCACATTTAGACTTTTGCCACGACAACCTGCTGGGGCTGGTCTTGATATTTCCCCGCACGATCGGCATAGGTGGTCGAGCAAGGCTCTCCCTCCAGAAATAAAAGCTGCACGACACCTTCATTGGCGTAAATGCGGCAGTCAGCACTAGAAGCATTAGAAAACTCCAGCGTCAGATGGCCGCGCCAACTAGCTTCCGCTGGAGTCAGATTCGCAATAATTCCACAGCGGGCGTAAGTGCTTTTTCCAATTGAAATAATCGTAATGGTAGGCGGTACTTCTAGCCGCTCGATCGCAACTCCGAGACCATAAGAATGGGCGGGCAAAATAAAGAATTCTCCGCTCTCATCGACATGCAAACACGTCGCTTCCAAATTATCCTGATTGAACCGCTTCGGATCGACCACCGTACCTGGAATATGGCGAAAGATGCGAAAATCGGCAGGTGACAGCCTAATATCGTACCCATAAGATGACAGGCCGTAACTAAGCACCTGACGCGCTGCTCTGTCATCGGGTCGCTCAACCTGACGGATCAACGTTGCTTCAAAAGGCTCGATCATCCCTCGGATCGCTTGTTGAATAATCCAGCGATCGTTTTTGATCATGAG
>JBCBTL010000207.1:0-5362 GCA_039818705.1 Cyanobacteria bacterium J06639_1 | reverse complement strand
TTCAAACTTCAACGCCAGCGTGTTGGGATCGTCAATCCATCCTTGCCAGCGGGAAAAATCCGTACCGATATCGGGATGAGAGTGGTTCGAGCTAAAGGGACTACCTAGCGGCGTGCCCCGAATTGAGTGCATAAGGCGATCGCCGAAGTCCTCATAATGCTGGTAAATCTCGTGCAAAAAAATGCGCTCTTCTTTACCCACCCATCGCGCGTGCGAGACGGCGACATCTCTCAAATCTCGGTAGATGAACAGTGTCTTGCAATGAAATTCACTGAGGATATCCAGAATGTCTGGACAATGCATTAAATGACTCCTGACGATCGCGTTGTCGGGAGCCGAGCCGAGTTTCCAGTGGATGTGAGAAGCCGTATTCATAATTCCTGAGAGCGCCTGCACGGAAACGATGTCGTCCCACGCTTGCAGTCCTGGAATGGCGCGCAGAATTTGATACAGCAGGTGCGTGCCGCTTTTCGGGTACGAATTGCACAACACTAGCGATTTGGTAGGCTGGCGCTGCACCGCCCGCAGTAAGCGATCGCGCCAATAGCGGGTGGCGAAAATTGCATCTCTGCCGTGCAGCCGCACGATTTCAGACAGTTGGTAGCTCATGAATTGCTGCTCCCGTGAGATGCCATAGCCAACTCGGGAGCGCGGTCGTGCCCGAGCAGTGTTTCGTAAATCTGCGCGACTTGCTCTGCCGTGCCCTCCCAGGTAAAGGTGCGGGCGCGGGCGAGGCCGCGATCGCTTAATTGCTGACGGTAGGCGGGGTCGCGGTACAGCCGAGCGGCACCATCCGCGATCGCATCCGCATCCATCGGATCGACCCAAATGGCCGCATCCCCGGCTACTTCCGGTAGTGAGGTAACGTTGGCGGCGATCGCGGGCGTACCGCAGGCCATTGCCTCTAAAACCGTCAGGCCGAACCCTTCATAAGTAGAAGGCGCAACCAGAGCGTCGGCAGCTTGATAGATCTCGATCAGCTCTGACGTGTCAGGTTGTCCCAGATAGCTCGTGCAGGATTCGAGGTCGTGAGTGCGGATGAATTGTGCCTGAGCGTCGTCGAACCCCGCTCCGGCTTTCCAAAAGCGAACGGGAATCTGGCGATCGCGCAGCACTTTGACGGCTTTCAAGAGGGTGGCAATGTTTTTCCGGGCGTTGTTCGACCCGACGTTGAGCAAACAGAGCGTGTCATCACCTAAGCCGTACTTTCGGCGAATTGATTGCCTGCGATTGGGTGACGAAGGTTGAAAAATCTGTGAAACAGCATTGGGGACGACTGAAATCCGACTGGCATCCACATTCAGATGCTCGACCATATCCGACTTCGTATGGGCAGAGACCGCGATCAGGCGATCGGCTTTCTCCATACTGCGCACGCTCCACTGCCACGCGGTCATGCTAGCCGCCGGAAGATAGGCGCGCCCCTTAAACGTGTCGGGTCGGATTAAGTTAATCAAGTCGTGACAGGTGACGACGTTAGGCTTTTCGGAGGTGCTCAGCCAAGCATTGAGATGGCCATCGCTGTGGTCAATCGCGTGAAACACGTCTGCTTCGATCGCGGCGAGCGATCGCGGAAAGCGCCAGTAGCGCTCGTAATAGCGCCGCAATCCGCGCGTCCATATCGATTGATGTTGGGACAGAGGGCTGAAGTTTGGAGCGAGTTCGAGAATGTCCCAACTGGGGCGCACCGCTCGCAGCCCACCGACTAGTCCGTCGGCATAAACGTCCATGCTGGCGGATTCGCGCGGATACCGACGCAGGATGGCTATGCGCATGACACATATCCTCCCCGGCGATCGCTCCCGACAGGCTTATAGTCCTTACCAGCCGTGCGGGCAATGTTGGAAAGACAGTCCATCATCGCTATATCCCCACCACGTATTTCGAGATCGGCTTAACTTTTGCCACCATCAGTACGGCCAGCCAACTTAAGACAAAACTAGATAAGGAAATCCACAGCATGGATGCAATGCTGACGCGATCGCTCAAACCAAGACCGAGCTTGGAGATCGCGGGTTTTACAAGATTCATCACAATGGGATGCGCAAGATAAATACCGAAGGAGCAGCGACCGACACTAACAATGAGATCGCTAAATCGATTGAGATATCGAGAAATGCTGAGACTGAAGACTAGCAGTCCGAAAGCCATGCAAAGCGCGCGTACCTCACGCGGGAGTAAATCCGACCCGAGCGCGTTCGCGACGCCAAACGTGAAAAACCCAGCCAGAGCCATCCGCGGACGACTCACCCACGCCAGCCCCTTCTCTACCAGAAGGCGATCGAGCGCTTTAGCCATGAATGCATAAGGCAAACAGCGCAAGAGCCACGCCACACACACCAACACCAATCGGATTGGAAAAGGCTGAGCGGTGGTTGCTCCGAATCCTCTAGAAAACAACGACTCGAATGCGACGTACGCCCCAAGCTGAAATCCATTACCCGATGAGAACGTAAGCTGGCTGAGGATCAGGAAAACTAGTGATAGACCCGCAAACGTTAGAGGCGATCGCCGGCGATCGAGCCAGCATACGGCCAAGATGGAGAGCGTTCCCACGAACAGTAGTGGGAGAAAGTACAGATGATAAGAGGCTCCACCAAAAAACAGGAGCGCCAGCGGATCGTCGAGATAGGATTTGACAGCTTTGACTCCAGCACCGAGGTAGGCGCGTGCGGAACGAAGCACGACGTAGAACACACTCCACATTAAGTACGGAATGGCCAGCCGCTCGACGCGAGAGCGCCAAAATTGCCCAGAACGTCCAACTTCTGGCTTCTTGACCATGAAGAAAAATGCAGCCGCCAGAAAGAAAGGAACCGCAAAGTAGAAGGCCAATCTAAACGTGGTAGCAGCATCATCGACAGGGACACCCCAAGTGCGATCGCCTGAATGCACCAAGATCACGGCATAGGCCGCAATACCACGCCACAGGTCGATGCCCAGAAGTCGCTGTAGCCGTTCGAGTTCAGGCGAACTGCGTTCGATCACGGTTGCGGCTCCCGATTGGGAAGCAGCTATTTCAGCAGTTACATTCGATGCCTCAGGGTGGATATGAACCGTCATGAGTTCAGCTCGTCATCTGGCGAAGTTTGACTAAGGCTCGATCGATCGTTTTAGGTCGCAAGTGGGGAGCGTACAGCCAAGTAATGCCTGGCTTTGCGAGCGGGAGAGGCATAAATCCCACCCACAGCCAGAGCAGACTGTAGAGGGTTCGCTTTTTCCAGTTGTGGTTGGAGTGCAGCCACAGAGCACGCAGTCCGTAGAACACGAGCTGATAGACGCGATCGGATGAAACGGGATGCTCTTGGGGATCCAATCGCAGCGAAGCTAAGCGAGACCACATGCGTCCGAGCGATCGCCGCTCCAAGTCAGCGGGAATATCGAGACAGCGATCGCGAGCTCGCTGTTGCAACAGAGCATAGTTTTGTAGGTCGTGGCGGACGAAACGACGAAAGCGACTGCCCGATACCGTATGCAGAGCCCACTGATTGCTGTCGTGCACCCGATACGCGCCGAGAGGGTCGTCGATTCCGGCAAGATCGCCTAAAAATGGCGATGAAATCATCAAATAGTCATCTGCCGTTGTGAAGTACTCCAATGGAATCGGCATGATATCGGCCAAGGCAGAACGACAGTAAGCATTACCACTCATCGGACTGCTGACGTAGCTGCTCGTGTGCAAAAGCTTTTGAACGACATTGCCGCAAGCCAGCGTCATTCCTACGGAGGGCACAAAGTAGCCCAAAGGCTGGCGCACCGAGTCCACCGCCTGCAATCGAAAATGAACCTTGGCAATGCCTGGATGCCAAACGGCAACGATGCGTGCCACTGCCTCCGGCAGCAGATAATCGTCAGCGTCGAGAAACATAACCAGGTCGCCCCGACAGGCCGCAAATCCGCAGTTGAGGGCAGCTCCTTGTTTGCTATTAGTTTGAAAAATAGACGTTATCCGATGTCCGTAACTGTCGATCACCTCCTTCGAATTGTCAGTTGAGCCGTCATCAACAACAATGACCTCAATTGATTGATAAGTCTGATTCAACGCACTATCAATCGCTTCGGGCAAAAACTGCTGATAGTTGTAGTTGTTGATAATGATGCTGACTAGTGGGGAACTCGCCACGATGTCATCCTCGCTAGAGTTTACTCACGCGTTTGTCATGTTTGGGTTGATAAGAGGGCGAAGCCACGCCAGCGAACGTTCGACAATCTTCGGACGCTCTTGTTGGGCGAACAGCCACCGGATGCAATGCTGAGCGAGCGGAAGGGGCAGTAACCCAACGAGCACAAACCATATCGTGACGATGCAGCGCTTTTGCCAGTTCAAATCGGTGTAGAGCCAGGTCGAGCGTACTCCGTCGTAGATGAGCCCAAAAATGCTATCCTCGCCGACCGGATGACTCTCTGGCTCAAGCTTCAAAGAAGCTATCCTTGCTCGTAGGTGAGTGTTGGTTCGGCGCATTAAGTCGCACGGGAATTCGTAATCAAACTCGGAAGCTTTTTCAGCGATGAGTGCCTGCTTGCGCAGGTCATGCTTGATGAAAGAACGAAAACGGCTTCCTCCTGAGGAGATGCCCCAATTGTTGTTTCCGTGCACTCGATAAGCTCCGAGTCGCTCATTTAAAGCAAGGACTTCCCCTTGAAAAGCGATCGCAACAGCAAGATAGCCATCTGCTGAAATTCGGTACGTTTCTTCATCTATTGGCAATACTTGCTCGAGAGCTTTTCGGCTAAAGGCATTACCAGTTGTGGGAGCCACGCCATAAACCCCTCTATCCAACAGCTCGGGAATGACGTTGCCGTTGCCCAAATATTCAAATCGGGCAGGGTAAGTACATCCAAGCGAGGAGCCAAGACTATCAACACCAACCCGCAATACCCGCGTGTCCACGGATTAACCCATTTTTATCTGGATGATCTAAATCATTTTGTATTTAACGCTACTAGATTTGTGGTAGTTTCGACCGTACTTATCCCCCTTGCGGATTTCCACTAGTGTATAGTACTATGTAATTTCAGTTACGAGAATATACTTGAGTTTCTCTCGTTACTTTTTTCGTAACGCACTCTAGATTGCTGCCTTGCGGTGGCTGTTGATTCGATCTGCTGCTGAGTTTCTTGCATCGGTGCTGATAATTCTGTTCCTTTAGTATGTGGAGATTTTCAATGAATTTCCCTCTCGTGAGTGTAGTCATCAACAACTACAACTACGGAAAATTTATTGCTGATGCCATTGATAGCGCTCGTAATCAGGTTTATAAGCTGACTGAGGTGATTGTAGTTGACGATGGATCCTCCGATAATTCGGCTGATATCATTTTGAGCTACGGCGATTCTATTAAATCAATATTCAAGCCCAATG
>JBCBTL010000206.1:0-5398 GCA_039818705.1 Cyanobacteria bacterium J06639_1 | reverse complement strand
AAGCCCAAAATATGTCGCTGAATGCCTACGTCGCGCCTTCAGGCGGAGAGTTAGGCTACGCCCAGGCAGTGCAGGCGTGGGCAGCAGGCATCGAGCCGCAGGTGGCGATGAATCCCGTGCTGCTGAAGCCCCAGGGCAACATGACGTCGCAAGTCATTTTGAATGGCGTTCCGGCGGGCACGTATCGAGCCGGAGACTATTACGAGACGTTCTTCGATCGCGGCTGGCAAGCCGTTACTGCTGCGTTAGACAACCTGAAAGCTCAGTACGAATACGTCGTCTGTGAAGGCGCGGGCAGTCCGGCGGAAGTGAACCTGCACCATCGGGATTTGAGCAACATGCGGGTGGCGAAATATTTGCGATCGCCCACGCTGCTCGTCGCCGACATCGATCGCGGCGGCGCATTAGCTCACGTCGTCGGCACGCTGCAAGTCCTACCAGAAGACGAGCGCCAGCTTTTCAGCGGCATCATCATTAATAAATTTCGGGGCGTGCTGGACTTGTTGCAGCCCGGCCTCGATTGGCTAGAGGAATACACCGGCCTCCCCATCGTCGGCGTGCTGCCCTGGCTGGATTTCGCCTTGCCCGCCGAAGATTCGATGAGCTTGTGGGAGCGACGCGGGCGCAAACCCGAGGCCGAACTGGACATCGCAATTATTCGACTGCCCCACATCTCCAATTTCACCGACTTCGACCCGCTCGAAGCCGAGCCGAGCGTGCGCGTGCGCTACCTGTTTCCAGACGATCCGCTGGGATCGCCGGATGCCGTCATTTTGCCGGGAAGTAAATCCACCATCTCCGACCTGCTGGCGCTGCAAACCTCAGGGATGGCCGCGCAAATTCAGAGGTTTTCGGGGGCGATCGCCGGTATCTGCGGTGGGATGCAAATGCTCGGCACGCGCGTGGAAGATCCGGAGGGCTGGGAAGGTAAGTCCGGCACGTATCGCGGACTCGACTTGCTGGGGGCCGAGACGGTGTTGAACGGCGAAAAAGTGACGCAGCGAACCGAAACGCGATCGCGCTGGCCGCACTCCTCGCCGATTCTCGGCTACGAAATTCATCAGGGCATCACCACTTTTGGAGGCGCGAGTCAGCCACTATTCGATCGCCCCGAGTTGGGCTGTAGAACGTCTGACGGGCGCGTGTGGGGGAGCTATCTACACGGTTTGTTCGACAATCACGCTTGGCGGCGGCACTGGTTGAACTCATTGCGCGCCAGGAAGCATTTGCCGCCTTTACCGGAGTTGACGGGACATTTTCAAAGCGATCGCGAGGCGTTGCTCGACAAGCTAGCCACAACCTGGCGACCCCATTTGAATCTGAACGCGATCGGATACCAACCGAAACAATGACTCGAACTGCGACAAAGCATCGCTGAAATGATACGTTCGGCAAGCTTAATTCGCGTTTAAGGGCGCGCCTCTGGAGATCGGCACTATAGTTGGCGGAGCAGTCGCGCAGAGTGCTGAGAGCATTGCTGCCTGTGACAGTTGTTAGGAGAACGAAGGCTATGGTCGCTACGTTGAAACCCGCCCTCAAATTAGAAGAGATTCGCGACGGCTTACCCAACATTTGCGGTTGGGAATCGGATATCGCCGCTGCCGTGCGTCATCAGAATCCCATTTATTTACCCGTCACTAATGTACGCCTAGAGAATCTCGCTGCTGGATTTGCCTGCGCGCTGCACATGCACCAGCCCACGATTCCAGCAGGTGCGAACGGCGAGCCCATCAGCAACCTCCAGCACATGATGGAGAATCCCCACGACGGCGACAACCACAACGCCACCGTGTTCGCCTGGTGCTACCAGCGCATGGCCGACTGGATTCCCGCACTGGTGGACAAGGGCGACAATCCCCGTATCATGCTCGACTATTCCGGCAATTTGCTGTGGGGCTTGCGGCAGATGGGACAGGAGGAAACCCTCGCCAAACTCACGAAAATCACCTGCGACGAGCGCTATTGGCCGCACGTCGAGTGGCTGGGCACGATGTGGAGTCACGCTGTCGCTCCGTCTACACCCATTCCCGATCTGAAGCTGCACATTCAAGCGTGGCAGCATCATTTCGCCGCCATCTTCGGCATCGACGCGCTCAAGCGCGTGAAGGGCTTCTCTCCGCCTGAAATGCACCTGCCCAACCACCCCGACACCCTGTACGAATACGTCAAAGCCCTCAAAGAGTGCGGCTATCGCTGGCTGATGGTGCAAGAAGATTCGGTCGAGCGCCTCGACGGCTCGGGACTGTGGCACGAACACAAATACGTCCCCAATCGCTTGGTAGCAACCAACTCGAAAGGCGAGACCATCAGCATTGCGGCTCTAATTAAAACCCAAGGTTCTGACACCAAGCTGGTAGCGCAGATGCAGCCCTACCACGAGGCAAAAGGCTTGGGCAAGCAGACCCTCGGCTCCGTCACCGTGCCCCCTTGCGTCACCCAAATTGCCGACGGCGAAAATGGCGGCGTGATGATGAACGAGTACGCCCGCGATTTCCAACCGATTTGGGGCGAAATTGGCGATAACGGTCGCGGCACCTCCGGTGTAGCAGGCATCAACGGCACCGAATATTTGGAGCTACTGGAAGCGGCTGGCGTCAGCGAGGCCGACTATCCTGAGTGTCAGGCTGTCGGCCAGCACAAA
Organism: Cyanobacteria bacterium J06639_1; assembly: GCA_039818705.1. Lineage (GTDB taxonomy): Bacteria > Cyanobacteriota > Cyanobacteriia > Thermostichales > PCC-7336 > JBCBTL01. The sequence goes on along the minus strand of JBCBTL010000206.1, from coordinate 2,757 downwards.
ATCTGGAACGTCGTCGATCGCGACACTGCCACTCCAGAAGCGGTGGAAAAAGCGATCGCCACCCTCAAAGAAACCGACCACCAATTCCACATGGACGGTGCCTCCTGGACGAACGATCTCAGTTGGGTTGCGGGGTACGAAAACGTGCTCGGCCCCATGAACGAACTGAGCGTCGCCTTCCACAAAAAATACGACTCGATGCTGGCGCAAGATCCGGCAGTGACTCGTCGTCCCGACTATCAAAAAGCGCTGCTGTATAACTTGCTAGTGCAAACCAGTTGCTTTCGCTATTGGGGACAAGGCGCGTGGACGGATTATGCCCGCGAGTTGTTTAATCGAGGGATGAAAGCGATCGCCGAATAGCGCATCCTCACCTTGTCTAAATTCAACCTCCGCTTGTAAACCAAGCGGAGGTTTTGTCTGGAGATATTCCATGCTTTTCGAGTGGCGATCGCATCACGTTAAGAGAGCAATAGTGCCAGCAGTCCACACAAGGCAATACCGTCAAACACTCCGGCACCTCCAATGCTGAGAACTCCAGCCGTACGAGTCTCGATTTCTCGTAAGTGCAACAGATCGGCTCCGACGAGCGTACCGAGAACGCCGCCAGCAAAGGCAACTGGAGCTGTCGTATCTCCTGCTGCGACCAGCGTAGCTGTCACCGCAGCCACTAATGGGGAAACCAACGGATTCATTTGAATGCCGATGCCGGGAACGACTTGAGCAGCAAAATAACTGGCAACCGTAACGATCGCCGTCGTCACCAAAATGGCTGCAAAGCTGGCATGAAAGATTTGATAGATCGCTAACGCTACGGGAATCAAACATCCACCTACGTTTAATGCAATAACTGTTTTTTGCTGCACGCGATGCAGAGGGATACCGCGATATTGTCGGATGAAATACGTCACGAAGTCATCCGCGATCGGGACGGTAGATTGCACGCTGTAGAGCGGAATATTTACCGTACTGCCGACGATAACGGCTAGCAACAGCAGCAATCCCATCTCAGGAGAAAAGCCCAATTTTTCTGCTGCTGTTTGCACGATATCGACAGCCAAAGCCAGCCCGAGAAAAGGCAGCAACAACAGCAGGATTAAAAACAGAAGAAGAGAACCGGGTAGGTAGATCACTCGCAGCCTCCACAGTCTGCCAGCCCGATTCCATTGTAGAGAGCGAATTTAACTCTTTGGAGGCGATCGCCCCACCTGAAACCCGCACCTCGTCTGGGAAATTCGCTCGAATTAGCGTAAAGCGCGATCGCCGATGGCGTATCGGTTGCGTCCCTCTCGCTTTGCCCGATACAGTGCGGCATCTGCTGCCCCGATGAGCCGATGGATACTAGAATCCTGTCCCGGCACCTGAGACGTGATGCCTATGCTGACCGTGACGTAGGCACTCGTGTCGGACTCTGCATGGGAGATGTGAAGGGCTTGGATGTTGGACTGAATGGTGCGGGCGATCGAGATCGCCCCCTCTAACGTCGTGTTCGGCAGGATGACGGCGAACTCTTCGCCGCCGTAGCGTGCAGCTAAGTCAGCGGGACGGCGGATCGACGCTTGGGTGACCCGCGCGACTTGAATCAAGCAGTCATCCCCGGCTTGATGGCCGTAGCGATCGTTGAACTGTTTGAAAAAATCTACGTCGAACAAGATTAAAGACAGAGGCTGCTGCTCGCGAGTCAGTCGCCGCCATTCCTGCTTCAGACAAGTATCGAAATAGCGGCGGTTCGCCACCTGGGTCAGGCCGTCTAAATTGGCGAGACGCTCCAGTTCCAGCATGGCCGCCTCCAACGCGGCTTCTGCCTGCTTGCGTTCCGTAATATCCCGCACGATGACGAGGGCTTCGTCGTCCCCCGTTTTGACAATTCGAGCTTCTTCGTATCGCTGCTCGCCTTCCACGTCCACAGCATATTCGTACATCTGACGCTCGTTGGTGGCGATCGCGCGGCGCACGTAGTGCATCCGAGATTCTGACAGCTCGGGGGGCGTGCAGTCGTAGATGTTCGTCTGTTCGCGCATGTCGGTGATATCGGCGCAGCTATTGTTGAGAATGAGACGAACGTCACCGCCGCTGAGAAAGTTGAGATAGGTGCCATCGACGCGGATGCGAATGAGCAGGTCGGGGATACCGCTGAGAATGGCTTGATTGGTGGCTTCGCTTTGTCGCAACGCTTCGGTACGTTCGGCGACCTGCGCTTCTAAGGTTTGGTTGTAGCGAGTGAGGAGCTGTTCTGCCTGTTTGCGGGCGGTGATGTCTTCAAACGCAACGAGGGCGTAGGTCATCTGACCGTTCCCATCCACGATCGGTGTCGCGCGCACCCCCAGCGAAATAACGCGATCGCCGCGATGAAGGTCGAGATCGTCAACTGCGACGGCTTCGCCGCGCAAGGCGCGAAACACGGGCAGTTCGGCCTCGGGATAAAGCGAATCGGTGCCAGAGCGATACACCTGGTAATCCTTTGCTTGCGTGTCGGGCTGTCCGTTGGCAATCGGCTCCGTTCCCAACAGGTCTTTCGCGGTTTGATTGAAATACATCACAGAGCCGTCGAGATGGTGAATGGCGACTCCGATGGGCAAAGCTTCAAAAAATTGCTTGAGGCGACTCTCGCTTTCGGATAGCGCCTGGTTGAGTAACGTCAAATCGGCAAACGACTGCTGCAGGCGAACGGCCATTTGCCGGAACGCTCCTGATAGCGCGTCCAGTTCGGCGATCGGATTGGTCGCGTCTACGTCATCGAAGGTTCCTTCTGCGATC
>JBCBTL010000205.1:0-5411 GCA_039818705.1 Cyanobacteria bacterium J06639_1 | reverse complement strand
ATCTCATCTAAAAAGCTGAGGTAGTGCTCGTAACGCTCCCACTCCAGCTCCCGCACCGCACATCCCGGCTCCTGCTGGTGGCGACAGTCGGGAAATTGACACTCAGTTGCTCGCTGCCGAATTTCAGGAAAACAGCTCGCGAGCGAGTCCGAGCGACATTCCGTGAGTTCTACCTGATTGAACCCCGGCGTATCGGCCAGCCAGCCCCCGTCAGGCATGGCGAACAGCTCCACGTGACGAGTGGTATGCCGACCGTGCTGCAAGCGCCCCGAGACAGGTTGGGTTCGCAGCGATACTTCGGGCAGCAACGCATTGAGCAAACTCGATTTCCCCATCCCCGAACCACCCGCCATCACGGAAATGCGATCGCGGCAGGTTGTCGTCAACGTTGCAATCCCTTCCCCCGTTCTCGCACTGAGGATGAGAGGGTCGTATCCCCACGACTGCACCCGCGATCGCCAGCGTTCCACCTGCTCTGGCTCTACCAGATCGCTTTTGTTCAAACACGGACGCACGGTTAGCCCGCACGCCTCGGCTTGGACGAGGAGGCGGCTGAAATGCAGCGGATCTGGCTCCGGCTCAAACAGCGCGCAGACTACGAGTGCTTGACTGACGTTGGCAATGGCCGGACGGGGTAGCCACGTCTGCCGAGGCAACACTTCGTTGATGGCCGCTCTCCCGCTCGGCCAGTCGGGATCGGTGACGACCACGCGATCGCCCGTGATGACCTGTTGCCCCGTTTTTTTGAGGCGCGATCGCCTCACGCACAGCAGCTCCGGCAAAGCTTCATCGTCAGGTCGCCCCTTTTCCGAGAGCGAGTCCAGAACGACGCGGTAGTAATTTGCTTGTACCGCTCGAACAGTACCGACCCACTCCTGTGACGAAGAAGGGGCGGGGAGGCGATCGCTCACGAAGCCGACTCCGTCGGAGGGTGCCCGCGTTCCACGACTAGCGCGAAATAGCCCTCCGGCTGCTCGGTCATTTGGCGCAGGTGATGTCCGGCCATTTCCAGACTCGGCGGCACTTGCTGGATGGGTTCTCCAGCGTCGAGCCACACTTCCAGGCAGTCTCCGGGAGCGAGCTGTTCCACCTGAAGCTTGGTGCGGACGAAATTGAGCGGGCAGGGAACGCCCCGTAAATCCAATCGAGTCACGAGCGGCGCTCCTCGATCGCGATCGCGATGTACTTAGCGGAATAAACCACCCAAAAAGCCCTCAATACCGCCTCCCTTGCCGATCTTTTCGCCGTTCAGCTCGGCCAACTGCTCCAGCAATTCCCGCTCTTCTGGATTGATGCGCGTCGGAATTTCAACGTTCATCGTAATGAGCTGGTCACCCCGCGCCACGGGGTTGCCGAGTTTGGGAACCCCGTGCCCCTCCAGTCTCAACACCGTTCCGGGCTGCGTTCCGGCAGGGACGATCAGCTCTTCCTCGCCATCCACCGTAGACACGCGAATCCGCGCCCCCAAGATGGCTTGCAAATAGCTGATGTCAATCTCCGAAAGAATATTCAAGCCGTCCCGCTGGAATACTTCATCCGGCTCGACGAACAAATACACGTACAGATCGCCCGACGGCCCGCCCCGCCGACCCGCATCACCTTCGCCTGAGACCCGCAAGCGCGTGCCGCTGTCCACACCAGGGGGAACGGTAATGCGGAGCTTTTTGTTGGATTGCAACAACCCCTGACCGCCGCACTTCGGACAGGCATCTTCAATCACCTGCCCCGTCCCATCACAGGTGGGACAAGTCGACACCTGCGTAAAGCTTCCAAATGGCGTGCGGGTGGCTCGTCGTACCTGTCCCGTACCGCCACAAGTGCCACAAACCGTCGGCCCCGAGCCTTGCCGCGCTCCCGAGCCATTGCACAGATCGCACACTTCGAGGTGGCTGATGCGGATCTGTTTCTCGCCCCCGAAGATCGCTTCCACAAATTCCAGCTTCAAATCGAAGCGCAGGTCATCCCCCCGCATCGGTCCCGCTCGCCGCCGTCCGGTCGGCCCTGCTGCGCCGCCGAAATTGGTGAAAAACGTCTCGAAAATATCGGCAAACCCACCCAGGTCGCCCACATCTTGAAAGCCGCCAGCCCCAGCCGCTGCACCGCCCACGCCCGCCTCGCCAAAGCGATCGTAGCGAGCCTTCATCTCGTCGTCCTTGAGGACTTCGTAGGCGCGGTTGATCTCCTTGAACTGCTCTTCCGCCCCCGCCTCTTTGTTCACGTCCGGGTGGTACTTCCGAGCCAAGCGTCGGTAAGCCTGCTTGATCTCCTCTTTCGAGGCGTTGCGGGACAGTCCCAGCAAATCGTAGTAGTCGCGAGCCATAGGCTATCCTGTTCGCACGAATCCCGTCAGCACCGCGCGTCCTGACGAGCGTAGATTTCTCCAGCTTAATAGACCGACACGTCAGACGGCATCTCGCCGCGATCGCGATCTAGCGCATCTTGTCCGAGCTTGTTACTGCTCGCCGCCGGAGCCGTAAACCACCTGACCGACCTCTTGCAAGATGCTGTCGAGGTCTGTCATTGCTTTTTGTAACGATGCGGCCTCTAGACTATCACTCGACATCTGCCGTCTCAAAGCTTCTTCCGCATCAGCCGCACGCTCGCGCATAGCGAGACTGAGGCGATCGGCATTGTCGGTGACGGTGGTTTGGTAGCTGTACAGCATCAAATCCGCCTGATTGAGCAGCTCGGCTCCCTCTTTTCGCTCCTGATCCTCTTCGGAGTAGGCGATCGCTTCTTGCCGCATCCTGTCCACTTCGGTGCTGCTGAGACCGCCCGTATTGGAAATCGTGATGCTCTGTTCGAGACTAGTGCCTTTGTCGCGAGCAGAAATGTTGAGAATGCCGTTCGCGTCGATATTGAACGCCACTTCGATTTGGGGTACGCCACGCGGGGCTGGAGGAATCCCCGTGAGCTGGAATTTGCCCAACGTTTTGTTGTCTTTCGCCATCGCCCGTTCCCCCTGCAGGGCGTGGACTTCCACCACGGTTTGATTGTCCGCCGCAGTGGAGAAAATCTGGGTTTTGCTGGTCGGTAGCGTGGTGTTGCGTTCGATCAAGCGCGTGAACACGCCTCCAAGCGTCTCAATACCCATCGAGAGCGGCGTCACGTCAAGGAGCAGCAGGTCTTTCACTTCGCCGCCCATGACCCCCGCTTGAATGGCTGCGCCTAGAGCCACAGCCTCATCGGGATTGACAGAGCGATCCGGGGCTTTATTGCTGAAAAATGACTGAATCGCTTTTTGAACAGCGGGGATGCGAGTCGAGCCACCTACCAAAATCACCTTGTCGATGGTGCTAAGTTCGATGCCCGCATCGCTGAGCGATTGCTTCATCGGCTCCATCGTACTGGTTACTAGATCGCTGACCAGTTCCTCAAACTGCGTGCGTACCAACTCCATCTCTAGGTGCTTGGGGCCAGAGTCGTCAGCCGTGATGAATGGCAAGTTTATGAGTGTGGTGGTGGTGCTGGATAACTCGATTTTGGCCTTTTCTGCTGCTTCGCGCAGACGCTGTAAAGCCATGCGGTCTTGACTGAGGTCGATCGCTTCTGCATTGCGAAATTTCTCGATCAGCCAGTTCACCAAGCGCTCGTCGAAGTCATCGCCACCTAGGTGGTTATTACCCGATGTGGCAAGCACTTCAAACACGCCATCGCCGATTTGCATGACGGAGACATCGAACGTGCCGCCTCCCAAGTCAAACACCAGGATGCGCTGTTCTCTGTCCTGCTTGTCGAGACCGTAGGCGAGGGCTGCTGCGGTTGGCTCGTTGATGATGCGGAGGACTTCTAAACCGGCGATCGTTCCTGCATCTTTGGTGGCCTGCCGCTGTGCGTCGCTGAAGTAAGCCGGAACGGTGATGACCGCTTGCGTGACGGGTTCGCCCAGGTAGTTCTCGGCGTCTTGCTTTAGCTTTTGCAAGATCATGGCCGAGATTTCTTGGCTCGTGTAGGAGCGCCCCTGCACGTCGAATTCGACGGTATCGTCGCGACCGCGCTTCACTTTGTACGAAACCCGGTTGCGCTCCTGTTCAGTGTCATCCCAACGCCGCCCGATGAAGCGCTTCACGCTGAAAATAGTGTTTTCGGCGTTCGTGACCGCTTGACGCTTCGCAAGCTGGCCGACGAGACGCTCGCCGTTTTTGGTGAATCCCACGATGCTGGGGGTCGTGCGACCTCCTTCTGCGTTGGTGATGACGACGGGTTGCCCCCCCTCCAACACGGCCACGCAGCTATTCGTGGTGCCCAAATCGATACCGATGACTTTCCCCATATCTGCCGATGCAAGCGCAGTCCTTTCACCACAGTTCGAGCGAGTTGTGAGCGTTAGTAATGACAGGCCGCTCGAACCGTGTCACGCTGCTCGATCTCTAAGTTACAGGAGTCTCAATGTCAGCAGCTAAGCGTCAATCTATCCAGGCTGGCTGGGGACGATGTGACCCGCATCCACTATCTGGGACTTAGAATACCCGCGATGGCGTTAAGTTTATCCTTCCCCCGATGGAGATGCACTGGATTCGGACACAGGGGGTTCGGGAGACGAGGCTTCAGGTGCGCCAGTTTCTGCCGGTGCTGACGGTGCGGACGCGCCGCCACCTGTTGCCACGGTAACCATAGCATGGCGTAAAATTCGCTCTCCCAGCAGGTATCCCGGCTGATATTCGGATAAAATCGTGCCTTCTGGTGCTTCGGTGGTGGGCTGCTGCATGACGGCATCGTGCAGGTTGGGGTCGAATGTTTCGCCGACGGTTTTCATGCGGGCAACGCCCATCTTTTTGAGGATGTTGACGAAGTCGCGGTAGAGACTTTGGTAGCTGTTGTGAATTTTTTCTTCGGCTTCGGTTTCAATTTTGAGGGATTGCTGGGCGCGCTCGAAGTTATCGACGACGGGGAGAATGTCGCAGATGGCTTTGCTTTGTTCGCGACTGCTGAGCTCTTCTTTTTCGCGCTGGGTGCGCTTGCGGAAGTTGTCGAAGTCGGCGTAGAGCCGCATGTAGTTCTCTTCTTTTTCTTTGAGCTGTTGGCGCAAAATGTCGGTTTCGCGCTTGAGCTTGGCGATCGCCTCGCGAGCTTCGTTCATTTGGGCGGTATCTGCCGTGCCGGATTTGTCTTCAGAAAGCGCGGCGACATCCTGAATGAGTTCTTCCAGTTCTGCCGAGTCGAGTTCTAAATCGTCTTCCAACTCGGGGTAGGTGTCTTCGGGCTGAACGGGAGTCTTGTCTTCTTGAGTCATGGGATGTCGAGCGATGTACGAACTGCGAAGGGGAGCAGGTGAAAAGAAGCGGAATCATGACAGATTCCACATTATTATGTCACTTCACTCCGGTATCCACGCGCGCTCTGCATGGGAAGCGATCGCATTTTGGGTCGGCGTGACGTTCGACCGCAGTTGCAACCGAGTTGATGAGACT
>JBCBTL010000204.1:0-5453 GCA_039818705.1 Cyanobacteria bacterium J06639_1 | reverse complement strand
GCTCGACGGCGGACGAGGCTGCGGCGCGGCTGCATAGAATCCTAACGAGACAAATCGGCGTAGACGATTCCCAAAAACGGCTCGGCCTTGAGGAAACCGCCTCCCCATTCTGCTTCCAGAGCTGAGAACTCGACGGAGCCAGTCTAGCAGTAGCGAATGCCAGCTTCGCGCAGGCGATTTAAGGCTTCATCGAGGCGATCGTCCCCTGCAATCAAGCTGATCCGAACGAATCCCTCACCACCGCTGCCAAACGCACTGCCGGGAGTGACTACAACGCCCGTGGATTCCAACACTCGCAAAGCGAAATCCGTAGACCCTTCTGCCGAGCCATCTTCCAGTCGCGGCGTGGGAACCCAAAGGTACATCGTGGCGCGACTGGGTTCCACTTCCCAACCCAGCGATCGCAATCCCTCCACGAGGCGATCTCGACGAGTACTGTAGCGCCGCTGCACGTCCAGCACGTATTCATCCGGCAAATTCAAGGCTGTTTCTGCCGCCGTCTGAATCGCCGCAAAAATGCCGTAGTCCAAATTCGTTTTCAGCGTCCGCAAACTCTGAACGATCCGCCGATTCCCGACCACAAAGCCGACCCGCCATCCGGCCATGTTGTAGGTTTTCGAGAGGGTGTGAAACTCAACGCTGAGGTCTTTCGCCTCCGGAATCTCCAGCAAGCTCGTGGGCTGATAGCCATCAAAGGCCAGTTCTGCGTAGCAAAGATCGTGAACCAGCAAAATCTGATAGCGATGGGCGAACTCGACGATCTCTTCAAAAAACGATCGCGGCGCCACCGCCGTTGTCGGGTTGTTGGGGTAGTTGAAATACAGCACCCGCGCTTTTTGAGCGACTTCGGGCGGAATCGCGTCGAGGTCGATCAGCCAGTCATTCTCCGGCTTGAGCGTCATCGGATACACCTGTCCGCCCGCGATCGTTGGCCCCCGGAAGTGTGCGGGGTAGGCCGGACTGGGCACTAAAACCAAATCGCCCGGATCGATGTAGGCCAATGCTAAGTGCGTCAACCCTTCTTTCGACCCGAGCAAAGGCAGCGCTTCGGCCTCAGGATCGAGTTCCACACCGTAGCGGCGGTGATACCAAGCCGTAATCGCCCGCCGAAAGTTGCCCGTCCCTTCAAACGGAGGATAGCCGTGGTTGGACGTATCTTTGAGCGCCTCTGCTGCTGCTTCCACGACAGGCGCAGGCGTCGCACCGTCAGGATTGCCCATCCCCAAATCGATCACATCCAAACCCCGTTCGCGGGCGCGGGCTTTCAGCTCGTCCAAACGCGCGAACACGTAAGGAGGAAGCTTGTGCAGCCGCTGGGCAGGGGTGAGGATATCTCGCATGGGTTGTTCTCGCGACAGACAGCGCGCTCCGACCCATCCGGGAATGTCGCGATCGCGCGCTTGAATTTAGTACGTCAATGATATCGGGCGATCGACCGCACTAGCCACGGGCACGCAAGTAGTCTTCGCCGCCACAATCAACGCTTCAGGCGACACCGGGAACGGCAAATGATGAATATCCGACTCCGGCTGACAGGCCACGCGAGCCACCGTCGAGAGGTGTTCGGCGATCGCCTTCTCATCCCCACCATCGCTAGCATCGAGCTGAAACTCGCTCAGCGAAGTCGGTAGCCCGATCTCGTCGTAAAACGCCAAAAGCTGTTTGCGCGCCGCCGCCGCGAGCTGACTGCCTTGCAAAATCTCTTCCAGTCGCAACTGCACCAAAATCCCAAACGCCACTTTTTCGCCATGCAAATGCGATCGATGACCGGGGACGTGCGTCAACCCGTTATGAACCGCATGAGCTGCCACCGTCCGACATTTCGCCCCCCCCAGTCCGCCGATCGCACCCGCCAAACAGACGCTAGTATCGACCACCTGCTGCCAAGCCGTCCCGCCCGGTTCCTGTAGCGCCGCCGCCGACTGTTGCAGCAGCAAATCCCGCACGATCCGCGCCTGCTGTACCGCCGAAATCACGATCGCATCGTCCGAACCGCCACTACTCACCGACGCTTCATACCACTTCGCTAGTGCGTCGCCAATCCCCGCCCGCAAAGTCACTTCAGGAGCGTTGCGCAATAGCTCGTAATCCAAAATCAACAGGTCGGGAGCGCGATCGAGCGAAACGTCATACTGAAACGCCCCTACCTCTGAATACACGTTCGACAACGCCGTCCACGCCGCACATGTCGCCGCCGAAGTCGGAATCGTCGCCACCGGAAGCCGTAGTTGATGTCCTATCAGCTTGGCTGCATCGATCGCCTTACCGCCACCAACCCCGACAATCCCAGTAGCTCCTGATTCTAAAGCTCGCGATCGCAACCGTTCCAGTTCGACCTCGGTGCAATCAACACCGTATTCCGTCCAAGCCAACTTCGTAGTGCGATCGCCCCACATTGGTTCGAGAGCATCGCGCACGACTGCAAGCGATCGCCGCCCGCCAATGACTAGTAAAGTTCCTGTTGGCTGGTCACCACGCATCCCAAATCGCGCCAAATCGTCCGCTCGCTCCGCTAAAACGCCCCAACCGCGCCAAACGCGAGCGGGGGCTGGCAAGAGAGCAAAAGCAGAAGAAGTGCGATCGAACATGGAACGTTGAAGCTGAAAAGTGCCAACAGTATAGCTTGCAGGTATGACCGCGATCTCGCGAGCCTACAGGCCTACTGTCGCTAGCGATCGCCCTTCCACCAACTGCGTCGGACGACCGCCCAACCCCATCGCCCGCCGCATCAAAAACGGCTTCACAAATGGCACCCAGTCCAGCCCAACCAATCCCAAACGGCGACCCCATTGCAGCGGCCAGATCTGATTTGAGAACAAGCGATTAGCCGTATCGGTAGCGAACAGCACGGCAGCATTATCCCCCCGCCGCCCTTGTTGGTACTGCCGCAATACGTCCAGACTCCCCAAATCGAGTCCAGCTTCGCGAGCACGTACCAAACACTCAGACAATACGGCCACGTCACGCATGCCCAAATTCACCCCTTGCCCGCCGACGGGGTGGGTGGAGTGGGCTGCATCGCCGATCAGGGCGAAGCGAGGTCGAACGTAATCGTGACAATGCGATCGCTTCGGCACGTAACAAGCCCGGGGAGACACTGACTCGATACGCCCCAACTGCTTTCCGAATGAAGGAGCCATTGCCGCAATAAACGCTTCATCGTTGAGACTCATGAGGCGATCGCGATCGCCCATCTTCGCCGTCCACACCACGCAGCTACGATGCGAAGCCTCAAAAGATCCCTTTTCTCCCGACCACATCGGCAAAACCGCAAAGGGGCCGCTGGGCTGAAAGCGCTCGAAAGCCACTTGCTGATGCGATCGCTCGGTGCGCACGGTGGTAACGATGCAAACCTGGTCGTATTCCCAGTTCGATGCCGAAATATCGGCTTGGGCGCGCAAGCGCGATCGCGCCCCATCTGCGGCAATGATGACTTGCGATCGCACCTTGACCTCAAAACCATCCTCGCGAGTCAATACAGCCCGAACCGCATCGTCATTCGCCACCCAAGATTGCAGCCGCGTCGGAGAAAACAGCCGAATATTGCCGCAGCGCGCCACGAATCGCGTCAGCGCCGCCAGCGTCACCCGATTCTCAACGATGTAGCCCAGCGCTTCCGCATCAATTTCTGTTCTGTCCAGCCGCGCCACCCCCGAAAAATCTCCGTCGGACACCTGGATGCGCTCGATGGGAGACACCCCAGCCCGCTCCATCTCCGGCCAAATGCCGATGCTGCGCAGCATCCGCACCGTGCCCAATGCCAAGGCCGTCGCGCGCCCGTCAGGACTAGCGATCGCCTCTGCCGTCTCGGGGTGGAATAGCGGTCGCGCCTCAACCACCCCTACCGTCAGCGCCGTATTTCCCAGCGCCGCCGCCAGCGTCAGGCCGACCAGCCCGCCCCCCACGACGAGAACGTCAACGGTCGCTGAGTTTCCAGCGTTTTGAATGTCGGAGCATCGAGCAGCAGAGGTGGGAACGTCGAGCGGAAGCGCACTGGCAGTCATTGCAAAAAATCTTCAAACGCAAAGTTTCTTAAAATTCCGAGTTGCCTTCAGTCTAGCTCCAGCCCTCGTTAGGGTCTAGGCGATCGCCTTCAACACCCGCTCCGCCGCATCCAATCCCGAGACATACGCGCTTTCCACCCTCGCCCCCACGCACCAGTCTCCAGTCAATACCAGCGACCCATCCGCGATCGCCCAACTTGTCTCGTCCGAGCGGGTCGCAGACAACGCATAGCGCCAGCGATGCACCTGCATCCAATCTGGTGATTTCAGCCAGCCTCCCAACCGCTGAGCCGCGCGCGCCAGCAACTGCGCCCCGATCGCCTCCAACTCCTCCCGCGACGCATCGAGACATCCTCGTGCGAAATCAGCCGTCGAGTGAACCACGATCGCCGGAGCGCTGGAACTCGACCGCTTACTACTGTCCGAGGCCATCCAAGCGATCGCCTCATCATCCATCCAAGCGATCCCTTTCCAGTCGGGAGGAGCCACAGTCGCCGCATACCCCGCCATCACCGCAATGCAGGGAGTGTAGCGAACCTTTTGCAGTGCCGCGATCGCCGGATCGCCTTTGGAAATCTCCTCTGCCTTGATTGCAGACTGCAACATCTCCACCGCTTGCGGAGCTGGAATTGCCACGATCGCGATGTCCGCCTCGAATTCGCGATCGCCCTCTGCCCGAACGACCCACCCCGTTCCCCGCCGCCGCAAACTCGTCACGCGGGCATGAGTCAGGATGTCTAAGTCGCGAGCGAGGTGTTTGGCGATCGCGCTCATCCCATCTGGGCAGACATAGCGAGGAGTCGATTTCCCGTCGGAATGCAGTCCCGTGTCATCGAGGACGTGAAGCGATCGCGTCCATTCTTCAACCACGCCCGCATCGAGCCATTCTCGAACCAAATTCTGAAAATCCTCAGACTTGGGCGAAATATATTGCGTACCGTGATCGACTCGTATCGGCGGCTCCGCCCCGTCGAGCGTCACCCTCCGAGTTGCCACGCGCCCACCCAATCCCCGCGATTTATCCAACATCTGCACCTGACAGCCCGCCTCGTGCAGCCGTCGAGCGCAAACTAACCCCGCAATTCCAGCCCCAATTACGATCGCGCGTCGAACGGCCATGTGTATCCAGCCTCAGCCATCATCGGCAATTCAGCAATGCGATCGAGCGATCGCCACAAAAACCAGTATTGCTTGAGCCAGTATTCCCTGCGATAGGATCGCGACGGGGCATTTCAAGTCGTTCGAGCTTCAAAATTCCGATAAGCCCGTCAACCCCGCCCGTTATCGAATGAGGTCGCCATGCGCATACTGGCATTGTTTCCCCTGGTCGCCGTTGCCCTGATGAGCGCCGTCGTCGCCAGCCAAAATCCTCAAGCCGTCATCGTGCGCTGGTTTGCCTGGGAATCCGTCGAAATTCCCCTCGGATTCGTCCTCATCGGCGCAGCCTGT
>JBCBTL010000203.1:0-5455 GCA_039818705.1 Cyanobacteria bacterium J06639_1 | reverse complement strand
CGTTTAGTTGCTGGCATTCCGCTAGAAGAGTGGCAAGCCTACGAATCCAATCTTGACTTTCCGATTGAATTTATCAAGATGCGTTTGGCAGAATTTGACCTGCCCGCTGGAGATAAATCCTGGCGACTCGATCGCCTTGAAGGACTTGAGAATCCCGTTACGGTCGAAAACTTGTGCGCGTTTTATCTGAGTCAGGTGATAAAGCGATCGCGCCAGTGGATTCAGACGTGGCGATCGGAGTTGATCGAAAATTATCGGGTGCGTTGGTCGGCGAATATTGGGGTTCCCGCCCAATACTGCGACTCTCCAGCATTGAAACGATTTGAATACGTACTCGGACTGGCGTGGATACTCAGTGAATCGCAAGTGATAGATCCATTTAGATGGGAAACGCTCGACGCTCAGATGATGCCGTATCGCCAGAAGCTCAGTGCTCTTGCAAAGGAGTCATTGGACTGCCGTGCCGTTCCTGAAATTGCCGCAGAGGTATGGTCATTTATTAAGTCAAACTCCAGACGTGAAGGGCATTACGCATTCTATGACGTTGGTGATGGCACGCTAGATGGTGGCTCGTTCCAGTACGTCGTTGATGAGGATGGAGCCAAAATCGACTTTTTCTACGCCGAAGTGAGGCCGCTTGGAATTACGGCTGTAGCGCAACAGCTAGCACGAGAACTTGGACTCAATGAAGGTGAGACCTTAGAGATCGTCCGTGCTGAGACTGAGGATTGGCCTGATAATATTCGCATGACAAAAAACCGAAAAGCGATTGAAAAACTCGTTGCAAAAGTCGTAATGAAAGGCAAAAAGAATTATAAGGAACATCGACCCTATGGAGCTTTGGAAGATCTACGCAATGGTGTCCGCATGTTCGTTGGGGGAGGAGGTAGCCTTATTCCTGACTATCGGAAAACGATTATGGCAACCCACGGAGACTTTCAACAAGATCAAGCTGGAATATCAAAATATATAGACATAGCCATCCCTTATCCACGGGATCTACTGACGAACGGGCTAGAACGAGATTCATTCTGCCGTTTTGCGGTTGCCTATGGTCTGTCGATACCAGATGGCGAAAGTCCACTGATCAGGCTGCCAACTCAGATGAAGGAGGCTGTACCGGATTTCGCTGAGTGGGTACCGTTCAACGCCGAAAATTTTGAAAATAATATTGAGGGGCACTCGTAATAGTTTGTTCTAGCCAAGGAGACTGAACGTTAACTATTCAGCGTCATATTTGGAGAGATCGCAAGCATGTCAATAGCAGGCCAAACCTGGGATCCCAACATGCCCGGCATCAATGTGAGAGTGCGGGCGAACCCTGGAGTTAAGGGGGTTACGACGGGTAAGGTGCGCGGGTCGGGGAGTCGTCGGCTCGTGCAGATTCAGCTCGGGCCGGACGAGCGTTCGTATAAGCCCTACGATTTGCTGGAAATGTATGAGACAGAAGAAGATGTCTTCGGCTTAATTGAAAATTTGCGGTTTAGCAATCCAGATGAATTACGCCGTATTCTGACGATTGAAAAATTAAAAGGGATGCTGACAAATGTTTATTACAGTATGGAATCGAGTCGGACGGAGTTCTTTCCACATCAGTTTAAGCCCGTTCTGAAGTTTCTCGAATCTCCGGTCGGGCGTTTGTTGATTGCTGATGAGGTGGGATTGGGGAAAACAATTGAAGCTACGTATATTTGGAAAGAGTTGCAAGCTCGGGCAGATGCAAAGCGCTTGTTGATTGTCTGTCCGGCTATTTTGCGGGAGAAGTGGAAAGATAATATCTACACGCATTTCAATATCGAAGCGGACATCGTTAACGCCAAAGAGCTGCTTGAAAGGCTCAAACGCTATTTGCAACGTCCCGACTCAGTGGGGTTTCGCTGTATTGCTAGTTTGGAGGGACTACGGCCTGGAGGGAAGTGGCAAGACGAAGAGAATGATTCGCCTCGGGCTGAATTTGCTCGACTGATTGAAGCCAATCCTACTTTGGAAGAGCGGAGCTTGTTCGATTTGGCGATTGTGGATGAAGCTCACTACTTGCGTAATCCCACGACGGCGACTCACGCGCTCGGTCAGCTTTTACGAGATTCAGCGCTGCATTTCATTCTGTTGACTGCCACGCCGATTCAAATTCACAGTTCCAATCTTTTCGAGCTGCTTCGCCTTCTCGATCCCGAAGCATTTTTCGATAAAGCTATTTTTGAAGAAACGATTGCGGCTAACTTACCCATTAACGACGCACTCCGATATCTGTGGAGCAATCCTCCTAATTTCAAGCAGGCCAAACAGCAGATCGATCGCGCTCTTCAGTCAAAATATTTTGCAGGTCATGCCATTCTGCAAGATATCAGCCAGAAGCTAGCCGCTCCCGAAACGATTGATGACGAACAGCGGGTGCGGTTCGGTCGCAAACTCGAAGCGGCTTCGCTGGTGGGGCAGTATCTCACTCGCAGCCGCAAGCGCCACGTTATTGCGAACCGAGTGGCGCGATCGCCTCAAACCCTCAAAGTGAGCTTCTCCGATACCGAACGAGAGATTTACGATCGCGTGACGCAAGCGATTCGGCAACAAGCGAAGGGACAGTCGAACGCCTCTTTATTTCGGCTAGTAGCGCGGCAGCGGCAAATGGCGAGCAGTTTGCCAGCCGCGATCGCCGCGTGGCGAGACAGTGGAGTCGATCGCAGTGGTACAGCGGCTGAGTCGTCTTTGTGGTGGGAGGATTTCGGTCGGGCGATCGAACTGGACGCGCGTGAGAGTGCATCTCAGACATCAGTGGATATTGATGTGGAAACCGCGATCGCCGATATCGATTTGCGATCGCTCGAAGCTGAGGATACGAAATACGACGCTCTCATTACCTTTTTGAAGCAGGAGATCGAGACTTCCTCCTCTGAAAAATTCGTGATTTTCTCGTACTTTCGAGCGACACTGCATTATTTACAGCGACGGTTGCGAGCTGATGGGTTGAGCGTCGAACTCATTATCAGGGGGATGGGTGATAAAAAGTGGAGCGCGATCGAGCGGTTTCGCGATGACTCGGTTTCGGTGCTTTTGTCGTCTGAAGTGGGGAGCGAAGGGATCGATCTTCAGTTTTGTCGAGTATTAGTTAATTACGACTTGCCTTGGAATCCGATGAAAGTCGAGCAGCGGATCGGTCGGCTCGATCGCCTGGGGCAAAAAGCGGAGCGTATCTCAATTGTTCACTTCAGCCAGCAAGACACGATTGAAGCTCGCATTTTAGAGCGACTGTACGAGCGCATCAACGTATTTCGAGAAAGTATTGGCGATCTTGAAGACATTCTCGGCGATACGACTCAACACTTACTCATGCCGCTGCTCGACCCGCAGCTTTCGGATGAAGAACGCGATCGCAAAGCGGCGGAAATTGAGCTGAGTTTGGTGCAGCAGCGACAAGAACAGGAGCGGCTAGAACGAGAAGCGATCAATATGCTGGCTTTCTCCGACCAAATTCTTGACGTGATTTCAGACAGTCGCGATCGCGGTCGTTGGATTCATCCTGAAGAAATTGAGGAGTTCGTCGCTGAGTTCCTCAAGACTCACTTTTCAACCACTGAAATTGTGAAGTCTGAAGCGAAGCCGTTTGCTTGTGAGATTCGTCTTTCAGACATAGCGAAATCGCGTCTCAGCGAATTTATGCTAAACCACCGCATCAGCACGTCTACGTTGTTAACGAGTATGTCGGTTGAATGTTTGTTCGATCCTAGAGCGATCGACCCGAGAAAGCACCTGCCAAAGCGCACGGAAATAATTGAGCCAACCCATCCGCTCGTCGCCTGGATTTGTCATTTTTATCGCGAAGAAGCTCCCAAATATCATCCGGCGATCGCCATCTCAATCGAATCTTCCGCGATCGACCTCGCTCCCGGTCTTTACGCATTTGCCGTGCAGTATTGGGGATTTATTGGATTGCGAAAAGACATTCGGCTTGCATTTCAGGTCTGCTCGGTTGAGGATTTAGCGTGCTTGCTTCCCCGTGAATCTGAAACTGCGATCGCCACCGCTGCTAGATGCGGAGAACGGATCGTCAATTCACAGCAGTTTGCACCCGATCGCGATCGCATCGTCGCCGCCGTCAAATATTGCGACACTCGCCTAAACGATCGCTACGACGAGTATTATTCAGAGTTCGACAGTGAAAATCAGCATCGCTGCGACGTACAGCTTCGCAGTGCCAAAGAGCATTTCGACCGCCGCAGTCGCGACGTAAATTACCGCCTGCAAACCTATCGAGAATCGGGGCGCACCCGCATGATTCCTGCCCTCGAAGGTCAACTCAGCAAATTACAGCGGGAGTTCGAGCTGAAATGTCGGGCGATCGCGCGCAAACGCAGTGACGTGACGCTCGATCTCGACACTCTCACCGCCGGAATCATTCTCGTGCGGGAATCGAAGGGATAGAAATCGTGCGATCCTCACAGAAGTAGCGTTTCGATCGCCCCACATGCTTGCTTCTCCTCCCCTCCCCCAACCGGACGCGACCAGTTTTGACGAAAGCGATCGCCGTTTGGAACGATTGCGCGATCGTAAAGACGCTTGGGCGCAAACCGATATTCCCCAACGCATCGAATACCTGCGTCAGTGCCAAAAGCTAGTGCTGAAAGAAGCAAAACGCTGGGCGGATGCGTGCAATGTCGCCAAGGGAGTCGATTCTGAGAGTCCGCTGGCGGGAGATGAATGGCTCGCGGGGCCGATGGCGGTGGTGCGCAACCTGCGATTGTTCATCGAAGCTTTGGAGGCAAAAGGTCAGCCAAAACCCGCGCAGGTGCGACAACGGAAGGACGGCCAAAATATCGCGCAGGTGTTGCCCGTATCGCTGCTCGATCGCACGGTGTGGCTAGGATACACGGCAGAGGTGTGGATCGAACCCGGCCAACCCGCCAGCCAAGGTCGCATCTATCGCGAACCTCAAACCACTGGGCGGGTGACGCTGGTGCTGGGGGCGGGGAATATTTCCTCAATTGGGCCGATGGACGCGCTCTATCAGCTTTTCATCGAAAACTCCGTGGTGCTGCTCAAATTCAATCCGGTCAACGAGTACCTGCACGATGTCATCGCCGCGAGCTTTCAGCCGCTGATCGAGGCTGGATTTCTGGCGTTGGCCTGTGGCGGGGCAGACTTGGGTCGCCATCTCTGTCGTCACGATCTCGTAGACGGCATTCACATCACTGGATCGCATCACACCCACGACGCGATCGCCTGGGGGGAAACGCAGGAGGAACGCGATCGCAACAAAGCCGCCAACACCCCCGTCATCAGCAAACCCATCACCTCCGAACTGGGCTGCGTTACCCCCGTGCTAGTCACTCCCGGCGAGTGGTCGTCCGCTGACATCCGCTATCAAGCCCGACAGGTGGCAAGCATGGTGGCGCACAACGGCAGTTTTAACTGCAACGCAGCTAAAGTCGTCGTGCTCGCCAAAGGATGGCCGCAGCGTCAG
>JBCBTL010000202.1:0-5458 GCA_039818705.1 Cyanobacteria bacterium J06639_1 | reverse complement strand
CTAGTGAAAGCGCTCGAAAAAGAAGGGGTAGGCCGTCCCAGTACCTACGCCAGCGTCATCGCTACTATCCAGAATCGCGGCTACGCCCAATCGATCGGTAACGCCCTCGCCCCCACGTTCACCGCATTTGCTGTCACGAAACTCCTTAAGGATCATTTCCCGTCGTTGGTGAACATCCAGTTCACGGCGCAAATGGAATCCACCCTCGATCGCATTGCCTCCGGCAACGCCGACTGGTTGCCTTATCTCACCGAGTTTTACCTCGGAGATGACGGCCTCGAACACCAAGTCAAAACCCGCGAAGCTGACATCGATCCGGCAGTAGCGCGATCGATTCACCTCGACGGAATGGAGCAAGAAATCCGCATCGGTCAATACGGCCCTTACGTCCACACCACTCAGGGCGAAACGGATGTAAACGCTTCACTGCCAGAGAACATCGCCCCCGCCGATCTCGATCTGGCTCAAGTTGAAAAGCTGCTGCGCGAGAAAGTCGAAGGCCCCGAAGAACTCTGCACCCACCCCGAAACCCAAGAGCCGATCTTCATCCGCACTGGCCCTTACGGCCCCTACGTCCAGCTCGGCCACGGCGACCCCGACAACAACAAAAAACCCAAGCGGGTCGGGCTACCCAAAAAGATGAACCCGAGCGACGTCACTCCCGAACTCGCTCTCGGCCTTCTCGCACTTCCGCGCGAATTGGGCAAGCATCCCGACACGGGTAATAAGGTCAAAGCCGGGAGTGGCCCCTTCGGCCCTTACGTCGTGTGCAACAAGGAATATCGATCGCTTAAAGCCGAAGACGACGTGCTTACGATCGAACTCCCCCGCGCGCTCGAACTGCTAGCGCAGCCGAAGCGCGGTCGCGGCAGCTCCTCTCCTCCCTTGCGGGAGTTAGGGCCTCACCCCAAAGACGAAGCTCCGGTTGCTATTTACGAAGGTCGCTACGGCCCCTACGTCAAACACGGCAAAATCAATGCGTCTTTGGCAAAGGACATGACGGTTGAGGCGCTGACGATGGAGCAAGCGATCGAGCTGTTGAACGCTCGCGCGGCCAAGACTGGAACCAAGAAGAAAACCACTACGCGCAAGAAAACCACTGCCAAATCCGGTACGGCTAAATCCACTGCCTCGAAGACGAGAAAAACAACGGCAAAAAAGACAACGGCGAAGAAAACCACTCGCAAACGCACTACGGCAGCGAAAAGCAAAGCTTCTGAGGAGTCGTAGGCGATCGCTCGCCTCCCAATAGGGAACGTTTCATGAGTACCATCGTGTTTCTCGTCACCCTCGACCCAGAGGGAGGGTGGATTGCCAGAGCTGTTGAAGCTTCGATTTTCACTGAAGCAGAAACTCTGGCCGCGTTGCGTGACGCGATCCGAGAAGCCGTTCGTTGCCATTACTTCGGACGCGCGCTTCCCCAGCGGATTAACGCGCGGTGGGTCGATCTAGCCACATTTCTGACTTGAAGATCTGCTCGGCTTCGATCGATATCGCGTGCATTCAGTAGCACGGTGGTGCGTGGCATGATAGGGTCACAGGCGATCGCGTCTAAACGCTGAGAGTTGAAATGTTGAATGTGGAGCCATCTCCCACCGTCGCCGAGGATGCGATACCTGAAGGGTCGGGAACGTGGCTGCAACGTCTCGGACGGTGGTGGAAAAATTACACGCGCGACCTGCGGCTAGAAACGCGGCTGTTATTTGCCGCAACGCTGGCGGTATCTTTGGTGGTCAGCAGCTTTACGTTTTGGGCGGTTGACACCATCCAAAAAGACGCTCGTTTCAGCGACTCTCGCTTCGGGAAAGATCTGGCGTTGCTGATGGCGGCTAACGTCGCGCCTCTCATTGCGGACGGACAAGAATCGACCGTCGCGCAGATGTCGAAACAGTATTACCAAAGCACGTCGAGCATCCGCTACATGCTCTACGCCAATCCAGACGGCCAGATTTACTACGGCATCCCGTTTTCCAGCGCTGATGTTAAAACGTCCCTCACCATCAGCCGCCGCATTCAACTTCCCGAAAACCGTCCGCCGCTGGAAAATAAGCCCCTCGTGCGCACGCACCAAACCCCACAGGGATTGGTAACCGATATCTTCGTCGGGATCTACGAAAACCATAAATTTCTCGGCACGCTGGGGCTGGGCATCAATCCCAATCCCACTCAATCGCAGTTTTCAACGCTGACTCGGGACGTAGCGATCGGCGTGTTCATGGCGGTGTGGGTGATCGCGATTTTGGGATCTGTTTTTAATGCACTCACCATCACTCAGCCCATTAAAGAACTGGTCACTGGCGTGCAAGGGATTAGTGCGGGCAATTTCCAACAGCGCATCAAGCTCCCCTTCGGCGGCGAACTCGGTCAACTGGTGAGCAATTTCAACGAAATGGCCGAGCGGCTGCAAAGCTACGACGAACAAAATATCGAGGAAATGAGCGCGGCTAAGGTCAAACTCGATACTCTAGTCTCTTCGATCGCCGACGGAGCCATTTTGCTCGATCCGCAGTTCACCGTACTGTTGGTCAACCCAGCGGCGCTGCGCATTCTGTCTTGGGAAGGCCGTGACATTGTCGGCCAGCGCGTGCTAGAACTTTTTCCCGACGAACTGAAAGCGAAAATTACCCGCCCTCTATTTCAGGTGGCACGCGGAGAAATTGAAGGGGAGCAATACCGCGTGCTGTTGAACGAACCGACGCGGCGGGTGATTCGCGTCATGCTCTCGAACGTGTCGCTAGAGCAGCAGCATATCGTCAAGGGCATCGTCGTCACGATTCAAGACATCACCCGCGAAGCCACGCTGAATGAAGCTCAAAGTCAGTTCATCAGTAATGTCAGCCACGAGCTGCGCACGCCTTTATTCAACATCAAATCCTTTATCGAAACGCTGTACGAATACGGCGATCGCATTTCCGCCGAAGAACGGCAAGAGTTCCTCGAAACCACCAACCGCGAAACCGATCGCCTCACTCGCCTAGTCAACGACGTGCTGGATCTGTCCCGCTTAGAATCCGGCCAGCGTTATCGCTTCGACCCCACCGATATCGTCCAGCCTATCGACCAGACAGTAAGGAGTTACCAGCTCAACGCCCGCGATCGCGATATCCACTTGGTTGCCGTTATCGATGTCGAGCTGCCACCCGTCTGGGGCAACTACGATTTGCTGCTGCAAGTGTTCACCAACCTCGTCGGGAATGCCCTCAAGTTCACGCCTTCGGGCGGTACGGTGACGCTGGGGGCGCACAAAATCTACGACGAGCGATCGTCGCATTCAGAAACCACTTCGCACTCCGAGAACTCGCACGATATGGTCAAGTCCGTGCGCATTTCCGTGACCGATACGGGCATTGGCCTCGCACCGGAAGATCGCGATCGCATTTTCGATCGCTTTTTCCGGGTGGAGAATCGGGTACACACGCTGGAAGGCACGGGCTTGGGGCTGTCGATCGTGCGCAATATTTTGGATAAGCACCACGCTCACATCGAATTAGAGAGTGAAGTGGGCAAAGGCAGTACGTTTTGGTTCGATCTGCATCTATTCTGCGATATCGAGCCCGAACTCGATTCTGTTGCCTATGATGACTAGCAACGGGATGTGATTCCCAAGCTCGCGGACTGGTTCGCTTATGCAGCCCATCATGCCTCGCAAGCGGCGCTTCAAACCGATTGACGCGCTGACTCCTGCCCCTAAACGCCACGTCCCGCGATCTCGCCGTGTCAAACAAGACGGCATCATCGAAGGCAAAATGGCGCGCGCCTTCATGCTCGTCGCCGTCAGCACCCTCGCCCTGGTGGGGGGCATCGGCGTGCGGCTGGCATTCTTGCAAATTCTCCAACACGACACGTTCCATCGCACGGCTGAAAACAACCGCATCCGCCCGATTCCCTCGCCCCCCGAACGCGGGCGCATCGTCGATCGCACTGGCGCGCTGTTAGCCAGCAGCCAACTCTCCCACAGCATTTTTATTTGGCCGCTCACCCAACCCCAGGTGGACTGGCCGCCCGTAATCGAACAGTTATCCACATTAATCGGGGTTCCCGCTGAAGAAATTACCGAAAGCCTCGATCGCGCCGGCTATCGTTCGGCCTTCCCCGTTCGGGTCAGTCGCAATGCCAGCCCCGCGATCGTGACCGCTGTCCTCGAACGCAGCGCCGATCTCCCCGGCGTCATCGTCCAGCCCGAGACAGTACGGCACTACCCCGATGGCGAACTGTTCGCCCACGTCCTCGGCTACACGGGCGAAATCCCCCCCGAAGAACTCGCTATCCGCGAAGACTATCGACTGGGCGACATCGTCGGCAAATTAGGCGTGGAACACGCGTTCGAGTCTCACCTAAGAGGGACGCGAGGCGCGCGCGAAGTGGAAGTGGATGCGGGCGGCAATGTCCTGCGCACGTTAGGCGATCGCCCCTCCCGCCAAGGCAACACCCTCACCCTCACCCTCGACAAACGCCTGCAAGATGTCGCCACCCGCGAACTCGGCCAGCGAGAAGGGGCAGTGGTGGCGATCGACCCCCGTGATGGCGCTGTCCGCGCGATGGTCAGCTATCCGGCTTACGACCCCAATATTTTCTCGGGACGCATCACCCCTGAAAAGTGGAAAGAACTTCAGGGCAAGTCATTTCCGTTTCTCAACCGAACGCTGCGCGCTTATCCCCCCGCCAGTACATTCAAAATCGTGACCACCTCAGCGGCGATCGAGTCGGGCAGTTTCTCGCACGAAACGGTGCTGCAAACCTATCCCTACGTCTCGGTGGGGAGCTGGAAATTTTGGGATTGGAATCAAGCTGGCTTCGGGCCACTCGGATTTGAAGGGGCGATGGCCTGGAGTAGCGACACGTTTTTCTACCAAACGGCGCTGCGCATGGGAGCCGACCCTTTGCAAGAGTGGTCGCGCCGGTTTGGATTCGGCCAGCGCACGGGCATCAGCCTCACGGGGGAATCCCCCGGCACGATTCCCGACTCCGACTGGAAAGAAAAGTATTTCGAGACGCCTTGGTATCCTGGCGACACCGTTAATATGTCTATTGGCCAGGGCTTCACCACCGCCACACCGCTCCAAGTAGCGCTGATGACCGCAGTGGTGGCGAACGGTGGCAAGCTAGTGCAGCCCTATCTCACCAGCGATCCCAAGCCCGACCTGCCCGAGCCGCACGACATCGGCTTACATCCCGACACCCTGGCCGTGCTGCGTCGCGGCTTGCGCTCGGTGATGCTGTGGGGCACGGGGAGCGGCGTGAACTTGGGGACGAACTTTCCGGCGATCGCGGGCAAAAGCGGAACCGCCGAAGACCCGCCGCGCAAATCCCACGCTTGGTTTACCTGCTACGGCCCTTATGCGGAATCCGAAGCTGAAATTGTCGTCGTCGCATTTTTAGAAAACAGCGGCGGTGGGGGCAGTAAAAAGGCTGGGCCGATCTGCCAAGCCGTGCTGGCGCAGTATTTCAGTCAGCCATG
>JBCBTL010000201.1:0-5468 GCA_039818705.1 Cyanobacteria bacterium J06639_1 | reverse complement strand
TAATTGCCGAACAGTTACGCATCGCCCAGGGAGAACCTTTGAGCTTTACGCAAGCGGATGTCCCGCTGTACGGTCACGCGATCGAATGTCGCATCAACGCAGAAGACCCCGATCGCGATTTCCGCCCCCATCCGGGCAAAATTGACGCGTATCTTCCCCCCGGTGGCCCTGGCGTGCGGGTGGATTCCCACGTCTATACCGACTACGCCATTCCGCCGCACTACGATTCGCTAATTGGCAAGCTGATCGTGTGGGGCCCCGATCGCGCTACGGCCATCAAGCGGATGCACCGCGCGCTGGGGGAATTTGCCATCACGGGCATTCCGACGACAATCGATTTTCACCGCCGCGTTCTCGACCATCCTGCCTTTCTGGCGGGAGATATTTACACGGATTTCATCGTCCGCAACATGACCCACGCTTGAGGTCTGGATGGGGAGATAATCGCAGCGGCGCTCCCGAGCATCCCCAAGAGCGAGACTGCGCCTACAGCACGTGGTCTTCAATGACTTCGGCTTCCTTCTCTGCGGCGGTCACCCACTCCTGCATGGCTGGAAATGCCCAAATCGCATCGGCGTAGGCTCGCGAAACGGGATCGAGTTCGACGGCATAGGTGCGGAAGCGGGAGACCACGGGGGCAAAAAACGCATCTGCGATGCTGAAAGCACCGAAGAGAAAGTCCCCGGTGCTGCCGAACTGGGCGCGGCACTCGTTCCAGATGGTCGTAATCCGATCGCAATTTTCCTTCACCCCAGGTTCTCGACCGCGATCGGGATGATGACTGCGACAGTCCATCGGCATGTGTTGGCGCAGCGGAACGAAGCCGGCGTGCATTTCGGCGCTGACGGCACGGGCGCGGGCGCGGGCGGCGCGATCGCTCGGCCACAACCCTGCTTCGGGAAACACTTCGGCGAGGTATTCGGCGATCGCCAGCGATTCCCACACCCACAGGTCGTCGTGTCGAAGAGCGGGCACTCGACCGGAGGGAGAGTAGCGCAAGATCGTGTCGTGGGTGGTGGTTTGGTTGAGAGGAATGCGAATTTCCTCGAACTCGATGCCGGTTAGCTTGAGACCGAGCCAGCCTCGCAGCGACCAAGAGGAATAGTTTTTGTTGCCAATGACTATCGAAAAGTCGCTCATCTCAGCCCCGCGATCGCGTCTGCGCCCAGAGTATCAACAGATTTCTCGTCCAGCTCCGAGCGGCTAGCTTCACGTCCCGATGACCGAATGCGGCTCGTTCCATCTCGCCCAAAGGCACGACAGGTCTATCGCTCTGCTGTCCGGCTGTACTGCTCCAGCAATCGAACGGCCAAAGACAGGATGAGCGTCAAGCTCAGGTACAACAGTGCCGCCATCGTCCAGCCGCCGAAGGTGTCGAACGTGCGAGAGACATAGAAGCGAGTCTGTTGAGTCAGCTCGGCGACGCTGATCACGCTCGCGAGCGACGAGTCTTTAATTAGCGCAATGAAATCGTTGCCGAGCGGCGGCAGGATAATCCGAAAGGCTTGCGGCACCACCACCAAACTCAGGGTTTTGAACGGACTCAATCCC
Source organism: Cyanobacteria bacterium J06639_1 (assembly GCA_039818705.1). Taxonomy (GTDB): domain Bacteria; phylum Cyanobacteriota; class Cyanobacteriia; order Thermostichales; family PCC-7336; genus JBCBTL01. The sequence continues at coordinate 3,917 of JBCBTL010000201.1, read as the reverse complement.
AACGCTCGCGACGCTTCGATTTGGCCTTTGGGGATGGCCTGGATGCCGGAACGGATCACCTCAGCTAAATACGCGCCGTAGCTGAGGGCGAGGGCGATCGCCGCTCGCCAGAAATTAGACCGAAGCTGGATGTCCTGTCCGAAGACCTCGAAGCGCTGCCCCAGCACGAACGACACGTACAAAATGACCACCAGAATGGGTACGCCTCGCAAAATTTCGACGTAGAGAGTTGCCACCGTATGCACGATTGGATTTGACGACACTCGACCTAAGCCCGCAATCAAGCCAATGACAACTGCCATGGCGTAGCTGATCAGCGAAATCCGCAGCGTCAAACTCAATCCCCGCGCCAAAATTTTGAGAATATCCTGCGAATCGGGAGAGCTGAAAATACTGAAAAAGATGACAACCGCCGCGATCGCCAACACGTAAATCCACAGCGGCACCGCCTGAAGCTGGCGCAGCACCCTATTTTTCGATGAAACCTGTGACACGTTCCGACACCTCCCCCACACTTTCAAGAGACTTACAGGAAAAAAGAGACTTTCAAAAGCAAAAAGAGACTTTCATGAAAAAACAGTCGGCCATTTCCCCACGCGAAGAAACGACCGACTGCCAAACAATGAGCTAGCAATGCTTGCGATTACAAACCGCTCTCGGGCAAATTCGACACCGCACTGGGTGGCAAGCCCCATTCCTCGGCAATTTCGGCTAGTGTACCGTCTTCAATGAGAGCCGCGATCGCAGCATCGAACGCTTCGGTGATTTCGGGGGTGGCTTGTTGAATCGCCAAACCGTAAAACTCGGTCGTGAACGGCTCGCCCACGATTTCGAGCTTTCCTTCAAACTCTTTGCCGATGATGTCTGCTGACGTGGGTGCGTCTGCAATGACGCCGTCTACGTCCCCTTGAGCCAGCGCCGCCATGGCCAAGTCGATGGTTTGATAGCGCTTCACGTTGCCGTCAGACGTGATTTTCGAGGCTTCCAAATCCCCGGTCGTCCCGAGCTGTACGCCAATGAGCTGATCTTTGAGACCTTCGGCATCCGCGATGTCGCTATCTGCCGCCACCGTGACCACCTGACCCGCATTCAAATACGGACGGGTGAAGTCCACCACTCTGGCGCGCTCTTCGGTAATCGTCACCGCCGAGGCCACTACGTCATATTCCCCTGACGCGAGCGCTACGAAAATCGTGTCGAACCCAGCCGTCTGGAAGGTGGCTTCGCAGTTTGCCTGCTCGCAAATGGCATCGAGCAAATCGACATCGAACCCGACGATCTCGCCCGCTTCGTTCACGAATTCAAACGGAGGATAGGCCGTATCCGAGCCGACCGTTAGGGCTTGACCGTCCAAGTCCGGTACGGACTGGGCGCGCGCCATGGGTGCGACTTGGCTCGCGATCGCCAATCCCGCCACGGCTAAAGCACCAGCGGCGACATTTGCCAGAGTGAGTTTTCGCATGTGGACTCCTTTCTAAACCTGCGACTCGTCGTGCGTGCATCCCGATTCCGAGAGCTTCATTGTCGGGGCGATCGCGCAGGCAGACTGTTAATCGCGAACTCGTGCCCTACTTTCTGAAGACTCGTTCCGTCAGGACGTGTAAGATTTATCAGACGCGACCGATCCTCCTTCTGTTCCCCGCATGTTGCCGTTCGATCTCCTACTGGTCAGCGATCGCGCCTCCGCCCAGCGCGCCCGCCGCACGGTGGTCGAAACCATCGCCTTAGCCCTGCGCGATCTCGATGCTCGTCGCGTTGCCGTGCTGCTGCGGGACAAGCAAAGTCCTGTCGCCGACGTTGCAGCCCAGCTCGAAGCCCTCGCGTCGATAACCGCCCGCGCGGGAGCCCTCTTGCTCGTCCACAGCTATCCAGACCTCGCAATCTCCCTCAATCTGGCGGGCGTTCACGTGGCCTCTCGCGTGGATGTGCAGGACGCGCGCGATCGCCTCGCACCGGGAATGCTTCTGGGTGCCTCCCGCCACGTTGACGATCCTCTGGATGCATCCGATCTCGGTCTGGCCGACTACGCCACCATCAGCCCGATTTTTTCACCCACCTCAAAACCCGGCGATCGCCGCCCCACGTTAGGACTTGCAGGTCTGAGCGCCTGCGTGCGCCGGAGTGTTCGTCCCCTCGTCGCGCTAGGGGGCATCCAGCCCGATCGCATTCGCGACCTAATGCTGGCTGGGGCAGAAGCGATCGCCATCAGCGGAGCCGTCATGCAGGCTCCCGATCCGGCGCAAATCGTGCGCGACTGTTTGACAGAGATTGAGAAAGGGCGATCGCTTTCAGATACAGAGTGCTGAACCTCCTCCAACATGCAAACGGCGAGGAGATCGCCCCCTCGCCGCGGTCGGGAATGTTAACTGAGCGATCGCGCATCAGCCCAGACAGACTCAGTTCAGAAAGACACTTCCAGACGGCTCGATCGTCATCACTACTTTGCTTTGCTGGAAATCTAGGGTTTCTGAAAGCGTGATGGATAGCGTTCCCGCTTCATCCACTTCGCCAGGAGTTACGGCTAGCAAACCGCTGTCCTGCCGCTGAAAAGTGAGAGTTGTGGGCACGTCAGCGCCGCGTAGCGCGATCGTGGTGCGGCCGGGCAGCGTGCGCAGTTGCGTGTGACCGAGCAACTGATAGCTCACGTCGGCATACGTGGTGTTGATGACTTCAACGGTAACCTCTCCCGCAATGGGCACCACATTCGCCACGGGTGCCTGTCGCGCCTCGGGCGACGGAGCCTCAATGAGTAGGGGAGCATTCGGATCGGGGCGGGATACTGTAGACGTGCGCGCAGAAGTCGCGTTGCTCGAATCGACAGCCTGAGCGATCGCGCGATCGCCTGAGGGAAGTGCGTTTGCCAATGCCGCCGCTGCCAGCGTGGGAGCCACGAACAGGGCAAAACTGCCTAAAGCGGTGGCAATGCGGGTGTAGCGAAAGGTCATCGTATCTATCCTCCTGACCGGGACGATTCCGATCGCGTTGATGGTGAGTCGCGAAGTTGGGTAGCTAAGGTGAAGTACAGCTCGCGATCGCGGGATTTTCAATGAGGCAAATCGCGATCGCACAGACACTCACGAGCCATTCGAAGCCCGAGCGCATCTGTTAACTCGCGTCGGATGGAGCAACCTCGCCGGAAGACGGTGCGATGTCCGGGGTATCTGCTATTCGACGGTCTTCGTCAGCAGAGTAGGGGCCGCCCATGGGAGGCAAGCCGAGCGGAACGTTCGAGAACGAGGAACGGCTGGAAGTTTCGGGTACTGATGCATCTTCAGAAGGAACCGAGTCCTCTGGGCGAACCGATTCCTCAAAGGGGTTCGATTGAGGCGCAGACCCACGCCCGAACCGAAGCTGGACGGGAGCTTCGTCATCAACCGCAGGAGCTTCTGGTGCGGGTGCTTCTTGCTGGGGCGGCGCACTCTGTTGCAGGGGGGACTCTAGAATCGGCGTTAGGGAATCGAGGCGTAACTCGAAATAGGCCAATGCCGCCATCGCCCCACCCACGACAGAAGCCAGCAGCAGTCCCAGCACTAAACCGCGCGTGGCCGCAGCGCGATCGCGACTGGCAAAGTAAGCCGATAGCTGTTCTCCATCGCGAATTGACTGCGCGCGTCCGTGCATAAATCCATCGCGGAATTCATTGCGCTCGGATGCGTGCGTCCGAGCGACATCGTTCGAGTTTGAAACAGTGTCATCCGACTGGGCGCGATCGCCTGCCGGGCGGTCAACTGAAACAGGGCGCTTCAGCGTCGAGACAGTGTTGCGTTCGAACTGAGACATAAGTGAACCTTGAGTTCGTCCGAAATCATTCGAGGGTCATTGCAAGAGAGGGGTGACTAGTCCCAACCCGAACCGAACCCGTCGAATGGAAGTGAAAACAGCTCGAAACTGCTTTCAGCTTCAACGTCACTCATCCT
>JBCBTL010000200.1:0-5500 GCA_039818705.1 Cyanobacteria bacterium J06639_1 | reverse complement strand
TCCATTCATCTCACAATTACGACCAAGGCTCTCGAAATGACGGAAATAAAGTCAATCCGCCATCGATAAATAAGGTCTGTCCGGTAATGTAAGCAGCTTCATCTGAAGCTAAAAATGCGGCTGCGGCTGCCATTTCTTCCGGCTTTCCAGCTCGTCCCATTGGAATATGACGTTCCACCTCTGCCCGTGCTTCATCATCCTCTGCCCAAGGGTTAATGGGGGTTGCCGTCGCGCCGGGGCCGATCGCGTTGACGCGAATGTGACGGCGGGCGTATTCCAGCGCTAGCGTGCGGGTCATATTTTCCATGCCGCCTTTGCTGATGGCGTAGGCCGCGTATTCGGGGCGAGGGACGATTTCGTGAACGCTGGAATTGTTGATGATGACACCCGGTTTGTCGTAGTCGAGAAAGTGACGGATGGCATAGCGAGCGCAGACGTAGGCTCCTCGCAAATTAATGGCGAGAATGCGATCGAATTCGCTCATATCCTGTTCGTGGGACGCACCTTCCATTTGGATACCTGCGTTATTGATCAGAATGTCGATGCCGTCGAACGCTTCGATCGCCGTTTGGAACATGTCGCTCACGTCATCATCTTTCGAGACATCGGCTTGCACGACAACCGACTTCACGCCGCAGCCGCGAATGTCATCGCAGGTCTGCTGCGACAGCAATTGGGTTTCTTCGGCCTCTTCGCGATCGCTGTAATAGTTGATCGCAACGTTGGCTCCCTCTTTGGCAAATCGAATTGCGATCGCCCGCCCAATTCCAGTACTCGCCCCGGTGACCAAAACGCTCTTTCCCTGTAATCTCTGCACGCCGCGTTCCTCCGCATTCACTCATCGCGCCCCGATCGTTGAAACAGATCGCAACGGCATTAAACTAAACCGAAAATCACCCGTGCGCGTCTGTCCGAGAGTGGAACTTTAGCATGGTGCGAGAGGCAAGATTGAGAGTGACGACCTCCTCTATCGAAAGCGCGATCGTGCCTCTAACGATTGTGGGATAAGGATGTTTGCGAACGCGATCGATGTCTGCCGTTCAGTCGATGCGCGATGAAGTCTCAGCATTGAATACTGAAATGTGGGCAAAACAGAACCCAGCATCTCGCTGTCAATCGAAAAATTTGCATAGTTGCGGCGTCATGCGCTGCTGAAGCGAGAAGGCTTTGCAGGTGAATGTTAAATGCTACGGAACGAGCCGTTCTCTCCGACCCGCTCGTCTCGTACCCAATTGCGAACCCTGACGTTTAGAGAGGTAAACCATGACTGCGACTGTCATTACCGAAAAAAATCGACCGTTTCTGGAAAAGGTTCAGAGAGAAGCCGGATTACCAGACATTTATGACGCCAAAGAATTAGCCATCATCGTGTTCCGAACGCTACGCGACATGATGCCGAATGAAGCTGCCGATCGCGTCGAGTCCGAATTGCACGCTGAGGCTCTGCCGACTGACGACACAACCCTGCAAGGGGAAATCGCTGACCTCTGGAAAGATGACAACCCCGTCGTGCGATTTGTCAGCCGCATCCGCCAACCGCTCGACATCGACGCCGAATCGTTCATCGCTCGCATCAGCGCAGAAGGCTCGTTGCCCAAAGGGGTAGAAACTCGCACCGCCATTTCAGCCGTATTCGGAGCCACCAAAGACGAACTTCCCCCCGAACGCCAGCGCGAAATCGGAATTTACTTGCCCGACATCATCCGGGCGATGTGGGAGCGCGCGTAAATTATTCGCCCGAATCGTTCGGGATTTTACGCCATTTCTACGACTCTGTGGCGATCGCATTTCGCCGGAGTCACCCTGCCAAATTTCCATCAGGAGAACGAATGACTATCACACTAAGAGAAGACATCGCTTTCGTCATGCTGAAAAAAATTCAGCAGTCGGACGGACGCAGCGCAGTTCAATTTTCGGATGCCGACTTCACGGGCTATTCAATGCAGCTCCGAGACTTCCTCAGCCACATCGATTACCTCAATCAAAAAGGATTTATCGACGCTGATTTCTCGGGAGATGCCTACGCCGACAGCGGCCCCAACCCCCTCCCCGCCGATATCCATCTCAAATCTGCAACGCTGACCGAGAGTGGTGAAAAGCTACTCAAGCGCATGGAAGAGAATCCCCCTGAGTCGTTCAAACAGGGTGCTGCCGTACCGATCGCAACGGAAAACACGGATTTTCTAGAGAAAGTGCGTCTGAAAGGCAATCTCAGCGATATTTTTGATGCCAGAGATGTCACGACTGTCATCTACCGCACGATGCGCGACTTGATGCCGACATCAGTATCGGACTCGGTGGCAGCAGAGTTGCACGAGCCCGTTCTGGACACGAACAATAAGGCACTGCAAAAAGAAGTAGCCGATCTGTGGACGGATACGAACCCGATCGTGAGCTTCATTAGCGCTATGCGTCCGCCGTTAGAGTTTGATACCGAGCAGTTTTTGCGGCGCGTCAAGCAAGAAGCGGGGTTGCCTGGAAATGTCTCTCCCGAAATGGTTGTAAGCGCCGTATTCTCAGCCACCAAGGAAGAATTGCCTGACGATAAAATTCAACAGGTTGAAGGCTATCTCCCTGCAGGCATCCAAACCTTGTGGCAAGCTGCCTAACGTAACGCATTAGCGCTCGGAAAGTTCTTTCTTGAGTCTGAACATCAAAACCGCCAGTTTCCTTCTTCTGCAAGATTCGGAAACTGGTGGCTTTTAGTATTCTGGAGATATCAAATTCATTTCGGAGGAAAAATATGGATACCATTCGCGAAACTGCAGTCGATATAAACGGCGCGATCGCCGGAGAAGCCGAACCCAATCCCGATATGAATACTATCGACGCACTGGGAGAACGCGCGGGAATTGCCGATCTTGCTGAGAATGGCGAGCTACGCATCAAAGAAGATCTCGAAGAACGCGATCGCGATCGCCCTTCTCAAGAGAATTCTAACTGAATGCATCTCAAATCCTACATTTGACAGAGGCATTCGGTACTTTTGTCAGAGCGATCGCCTCGGTCGAAATCGCTAGACTGATTTCAGTTGTTACGAAAGGAGATTTGACATGAATAGTCTCCAGAAAAAGATTCTCAGGACTGGCGCGATCGCTCTTGCCTTCGGCTCAATCGGCTTCAGCTCGACAGCTCTGGCGCAAGCCATCCAGTTGGGTGACGCGATCGAGTTCGACCTTTCCGAACCGGAAATCGAGAGGGAATATCGCATTAACACTGAAGGCGACGAACTTGACGTGGAAGTGTACGAGCGGGAAGAACCGCGCACGGAAATTCAACTGTTCGACGATGGTGGTTCCCCCGGAATTGACGTTCGCCGCACCCAGCCCGAACCCGAGAAACGACTCGATTTCTCTTTGCCCATCGACTAGCTTCGATATCCGTTCGAGCCTCTTGAATCAGTCGCGATCGATGCTCGAACGTGCCCCAGTAAACCCAGATCTACAAGAGGACAAGTATGACTTCTACCAACCAACCTATCCGCGCTGGCATCTTGCTAGAAAACGGATTTGAAGACTCAGAATATCAAATGCCCTTCGCGGCCATGCAGCAAGCCGGAGTGGACATCACCGTTCTCGGCACTCGCATGAACGACGAATACGAAGGTATGTATGGCACTGTCCGAGTGAAACCGGATGCCACCCCCACAGAGATGCAGGCCGAAGACTTCGACGCGATCGTGATTCCCGGAGGCCACGCCCCCGATCGCATTCGCACCAATCGGCAGGCCGTACGACTCGTCGCCGACGCGCTAGAACAGGGCAAAGTGGTTGCCGCCGTCTGCCACGGCCCGCAGGTTCTCATCGAAACCGATTTGCTGCGCGGCAAGGAAGTCACGGGCTTCTACGCCATCCGCACCGACTTACAAAACGCGGGCGCAATCTATCTCGACCGCCCCGTCGTCCGATCGGGATCGCTAATTACCTCCCGCCGCCCGAGCGACTTAGCCGCATTTTCTGCCGCCCTGTTAGAACAGTTGGGACTGTTCGAGACTGAACGCCCCGACCTCGACCCCACCCTTCCCGACGATCGCTGGTGGCACGTAGCCGAACGCTGGAACGGGTCGAGCCGGACTGCAATCATCGGCGCGCTCAGCACCGCGATCGCGGGCGAGCATTACACCCTCGATGCCTTCGAGCAGTACGTCGAACGGGCAACAGACATGAGCTTGAAGCTCTTGCTGGGCGACGCGATCGCCAATAAGAAGCGCCACATCGAACTATTAGAGGCGCGAATGCAGGCTCTCGGCGAAACCGCCTACTGGCAAGCCGCTGGAGCGAAAGCGATCGCCACGTTCCAAGGCTGGCTGCAGTCGAGCGACGACACGGCCATCCTGCGCCGCGCGCTAGGAGATTTACAGACGGGCATCGTCGATGCTTATGGATTTGCCAACCGCTTGACCGACCCCATCAGTGCCGATCTGTTCGAGCAGGTGGCTAGCGGCCTGTCCCTGCACGAAGAACGATTTGCCGATCTCTACCGCAACCGCGCGGGCAGCAATGTTGAACCCCCGCAGCCGACCACCCTCGCCGCTGTTGGGTAATCGCCCGATCCCTTGCCAGTCCTCGTGACTAGCTAATCTTCACGACCGCTCCGATCTCTATCGGGCGGTCGTTTCGTCTCGCAAACACTCCTGCCACAGTAACAGCATCGCTCCTCGCGATCGCCGTTTTTTCCCGAGGCCGACTGATGACGCTCGTCACCCACCCCATCCCCAACCGCATCGCGATCGCCTTCGATCTCGATGACACCCTCATGCCCAGCACCTACGATTCGCTGCTGAAGGCGCTCGACCTCGACCCGCAAGCCTTCCGCCGCGATCGCTATCGCCCTCTGCTAGACCAGGGCTGGGAATCCATTCCCGCCAAATGCTTCACGCTAGTCGACGAGTCGCGCCGCCGACCCGCAGGCCAAAAAATCACCCGCGAATTCATCGAAACCTTCAGCGCCACCTTAGACCCCTTCCCCGGCGTAGATGTCATGTTCGATCGCCTCAAACAAACGGCTAAAGCGATCGTGCCGGATATCGAAGTCGAGTTTTATCTCATCACCAGCGGCATGGTGCAAGTCGCCCGCCACACCCGCATTGCCAAACATTTCACCCACATGTGGGGCTGCGAATTTCACTTCGATGTATCGGGCGAAGTGTGTTGCCTGAAACGCTCCCTCACGTATTCTGAAAAACCGCGATATTTGTATTACCTCTCCAAAGGCGGAGAAGCTCGCACCCGCGATCGCGATATTACCTTCGTCTACGACGATATTGCCCCAGAAGATCTGCACGTCCCGCTCGAATGCGTCATCTACGTCGGCGACGGCACGTCCGATCTACCCTGTTTCGCCATGCTCAACCAACGCGGCGGCACCAGCATCGGCGTCTTAAAAGCCGGACAAACCGCCACTGAATGGCAACGCGATCGCCAAGTCAGTCCCGGCCAGCGGATTTTCAACCTCGCTCCCCCCGACTACAGCGAACGGTCTGAGCTAATGCAGTCGTTAG
>JBCBTL010000199.1:0-5545 GCA_039818705.1 Cyanobacteria bacterium J06639_1 | reverse complement strand
GAGAGCAGCGCCGCTGCGCCTGAGCCATGTTGCTGAACCCATGCTCTCGATAGCGGTTGAGCGCAACATTGCGCGCCAATGCATACGTCTGCACCAGCGGTGATGTCCGAATCCGACTTCTATTCTCCCCCTGAGTCACATCCCGTACGTAATGCACCCGATTCTCCACCCCCCAATACTGGCGAATCCTTCGTCCCACTTGAGCCGCACTCTCGACGCACGAACAGATGAAGTAGCGCTCCCGATCGCTCACCTGCTCGTCTCCAGCCCCCCGTTGCCGCCGCCGCGTTTGCACTCGCACCACCATCCTCAATCCCGGCCACTTGAGCTGTCCTGCTTTCGGCTTCCACACTTGAGTGCAGCGCCGTTCAATCCGACCGTACCCCTTGCTCAGCTCCACCGATTCTTGCTCCACCACAAACGGGTCGATGACCGACTCATACAAGTGGGGATGATTCCCCTTGAGGGCTGCCAGACAGTGATTCTGGCTCTCGACAATCTGCCGACAGGTTTTTTTGAGTGTCGATCGCATCGAAGGCAAATACGACTCCCTCGAGAGCCAAGGTTTCGCCACGCTGGGGGGCAATCTGGAAAAACTGACACAGACAGCGGGAGTACTCGCGATAGTCCACGCTCAAAAGCACCCGACGGATCGTGCTGTAGGAGGGCAAGCGGTCTTCGGCGGGTTTGAACCACTCCAGCAGTTTGGTGCGATAGCTGTGCAGCCAATCGCCAATGGCGAGAACCCCCTGATTGCCAGCGACAACGGCTGGCTCGATGCCCTAGCAAAACATCACGCCTTAGAACGAAATAGCCCTGGCATTCAATCACTTCTTGCGCGCGATCTTTGGCTTGAATGAAGGCACGCTCTGGGTGTATCCGCACGATCGCTCTTTACCAGCCGAGCCGTCATCGCGAGGTATGTAGACTCTTGACCGAGTGTTGCAACGCACGGTCTGAATCTTGCTTCCATTGTTAGCCTGTTGGATGCCCAGCGCGATCGCTGGTTCCACCCGCAGCACTGACGAGGATGTATGGCAGACGCGATTCGGTATTTGATGTGCGCCCCCGAGTTTTACGATGTCGATTACGTCATCAATCCGTGGATGGAAGGGAACGTGCATCGCTCGTCTCGCGATCGCGCCCGCGTCCAATGGCAGGGGTTATTTGAGGCGATCGGCGATCGCGCCACGGTGGAACTGGTGGAGCCGCAGCAGGGCTGGCCGGATATGGTGTTTTCTGCCAATGCCGGACTGATTTTGAACGATACGGCCATTTTGAGTCGCTTCTATCATCCCGAGCGCCAGGGGGAACAGCCCCATTTCAAAGCCTGGTTCGAGTCGCGCGGTTACGCAGTCAAAGAGTTACCCGAAACGGTGACGTTTGAGGGGGCGGGGGATGCGCTGCTCGATCGCGCTGGGCGCTGGCTGTGGGCGGGGTACGGGTTTCGCACCATGCTCGAAGCCCATCCCTATTTGGCCGCATGGCTCGATATTGAAGTGCTGTCGTTGCGGCTGGTGGATAAGCGCTTCTACCACCTCGACACCTGCTTTTGTCCGCTCTCGGATGGCTCGCTGCTGTACTATCCCGATGCCTTCGATGACTTTTCCAATCGCACGATCGAACGGCGCGTCCCGGCAGACAAACGCATCGCGATCGCCGAAGCCGATGCGGTGAATTTTGCCTGTAACGCTGTCGATATCGACGGGGCGATCGTGGTCAATCAGGTTAGCGATGCCCTGCGAGCTGAATTAGAGGGCCGTGGCTTTGCGGTGGTCGAAACCGAGCTGACGGAATTTCTGAAAGCGGGTGGGGCGGCGAAGTGTTTGACGCTGCGCCTGACCGAACAGCTCGCCCCCGAGGCAGAGGCGATCGCCAGCGTGTGCAGCCGCGCTGTCAAGATGGAAGGGCATCTCATCGACAGCAATGCCCTCAGCGACGCCTTGGATCTCATCGGGGAGCGGGGCGGGAGCTTCCAAATTGCCGAGTTTCATTTGGGCGAAACGCGGCAGAGTACCTCATCCGTCGATTTGCGGGTGTGCGCGCCGAGCGAAGTCGTGTTGGATGATATCTTGAGCGCCTTGATCGACCGCGGCGCTCAGCTTGCCGACCCGGTGGCGCGTCCGGCCACCCTCGAACCGGTCGTTCAGACTGGCGTGGCTCCCGATGACTTCTACGTCACCACGATTTATCCCACCGAAATTTTTGCGCACGACCGGTGGATTGCCGTCGAGAATCAGCGGATGGATGGGGCGATCGCGATCGACACGCTCCCCGATGGCAGTCTGCGCGCCTCCTGCCAGCTCATGCGCAATTTACAGGCGGGTCAGCAGGTGGTGTGCGGCGTGAATGGCATTCGGACGCTGCGCAAATCCACTCCGGCGCGCGACCCCGAACAGTCGCAGGAGTTCTCGTTCATGGGGGCGGGGGTGTCGAGCGAACGGCGCGTGGAATTAGCCGTTGAAGACATTGCCTGGGAACTGCGGCGGATTCGCGATCGCGGTGGCAAAGCGGTGGTCGTGGCGGGGCCGGTGGTCATTCACACGGGCGGCGGCGTGCATTTAGCTTCACTGATTCGCTCGGGGTACGTGCAGGCGTTGCTGGGGGGAAATGCGATCGCCGTTCACGATTTGGAACAAAATTTCTACGGCACGTCACTGGGGGTTGACCTGCGGCGTGGCGGCGCAGTGAAAGGGGGACATCGCCATCATCTCAAAACCATCAACACGATTCGGCGTTTCGGCAGCATCGCCGCAGCAGTGGAGGCCGGGGCGATCGCGGGTGGAGTGTTCTACGAATGCATCCGCCATCAAGTCCCGTTCGCGCTGGCGGGGTCGATTCGAGATGACGGCCCCCTACCCGAAACCCAGATGGATCTGATTCGCGCTCAGGAAGAGTACGCCCGCCTGATTGAGGGCGCTGAAATGGTGCTGATGCTCTCCACCATGCTGCATTCCATCGGCGTGGGGAACATGACTCCAGCAGGGGTGAAGCTGATTTGCGTGGATATCAACCCCGCCGTAGTGACCAAGCTGGCCGATCGCGGTTCGCTCGAATCGGTGGGTATCGTCACTGATGTCGGCCTGTTTTTGAGCTTGCTCGTGCAGCACTTGCAAATGCTCGATCGCCCGCGCGAGCAGTCGGAGGTGGCGATCGCGTCAGCGACTAGCTAGCAATCTTCTGCATTCCCGCCGCCGCCGGGTCGAAGTCTTCGTTGAATTGGGTGCGATCGTCGTAGTTCGCACCGTCGAGGGATACTTCGTTGAGGGCCTTGCGATGTTGGGCATCCTGCTCTAAATTCGCGCCCCGCAGGTCGGTTTTGCCGAGATTGGTGGCGGCGAACTTGACCGTGACCAAAATCGTATCTCGCAAGTCGGCGCGATCGAGATTGGTTTTCGACAGGTCGCACTCGAACAAATTCGCACCGCGCAGATTGGCTCGACTGAGATCGGCATCGCGTAAGTTGACCGAGCGCAAATCGGCGCGACCCATCGTGCAGCCTTTCATATCGGCTAGCTCTAGATTGGCTTCGCTCAGGTTGGCCTCACTTAAATTCGTGCCCCACAGGGTCGAACCCGTCAAATTAGCGTGGGTGAGGATCGCTCCGGTAAAGTCGGCGCGGCTCAAGTCGGCGTAGTTGAGCTGGATGTCTCGCAAATCCGCTCTGGCCAAATCGGCACCGCGTAAGTCTGCGCCCCGAAAGTCTCGTTCCCCAGCCGCATACTGCTCTAGCAATTCAGCAGTGGTGGTTACGCTCGGCATGATCGATCTCCTCCTGGGCAACGAACGCGCGCGAGTGCATTGAAACACTCATTCTCGCTCGCGGTCGTCATCACCATAGCTTTTGCACTCCTCTCACGCATAGGCTGCCCGCTAAGGTGGCATTTGTTGCAGCTACGCGCGATTCCTTTCATCTCCATTGTCGAACTTGGCAGGCGATCGGGGCACTCTATGTGGCAGCGATCGCACTTTATTGGGAAGATTCTTCATCTTTCACCCGATATAGTTTGGATCGTCACCTCATTTCAGCCATTTGCTGTCCTCCACCGAGATTTTTTATGACTGTGTCTCCTCCGGCTGAGAAAACCCTGCCGATATCGACCAAAAACATCCTTTTTGCGGTGATGCTAGCGTTCGTGCCGCTGTCGTGGGTGGCGGAAAGGCTCGGCTGGGGGGAACTTGCGGTGTTTGCCTTGGCTGGAGTGGCGATTATTCCACTGGCGGGATGGATGGGGACGGCGACGGAGGCGATCGCGGTCTCGACGGGTGAAACTATCGGCGGCTTGCTTAACGCCACGTTTGGCAACGCGACGGAACTGATTTTGGCGATCGCCGCACTGCGGGCGGGTCTGGTGGAAGTGGTCAAAGCAAGTATCACCGGGTCGATTATCGGCAATTTGCTGCTGGTGATGGGTTTGGCGATGCTATTGGGGGGCTTGCGTCATAAAGAACAGGTGTTTCAGTCCACGGTGGCGCGGGTGAATGCGTCGTCGATGAATTTGGCCGTAATTGCGCTGTTAGTCCCAGCGGCAATGGCTTGGACTTCCGAAGATTTAGCGTCTGGCGTGATGGCGGAGCTGTCGGAGGCGATCGCGATCGTGCTGATGGTGGTGTACGGGTTCACGCTGCTGTTTTCGATGAAAACCCACAGCTACCTCTACGAAGTGGGCATGGCGACCGAAGAGGGGGAAGAGGTCGAACCCGAAGCACCCTCCCACGAAGCTGAGGGGGGCAAAAATCTGTACTTGTGGGTCGGGATTTTGTTCGCTTGCACGATCGCCGTTGCCTTCGAGTCCGAGCTTTTAGTCTCCAGTCTCGAACTCGCTACCGAACAGCTCGGCTTTACGGCTTTATTTACCGGCGTGATCGTGCTGCCCATCATCGGCAATGCCGCCGAACACACGACAGCGGTGACCGTGGCGATGAAAAACAAGATGGAGCTAGCGCTAGCAGTGGCGGTCGGATCGACCCTCCAAATTGCTCTATTCGTCGCGCCTCTGTTGGTGTTGATCGGTCAAGCAATGGGTCAGCCCATGAACCTTGATTTCAATCCGTTCGAGCTGGTGGCAGTAAGCGTTGGGGTGTTGATTGCGAATTCGATCAGCAGCGACGGTCGCTCTAACTGGCTGGAAGGAACGCTTTTGCTCTCGGCTTATGCCGTTTTGGGATTGGCCTTCTTTTTCCACCCGGCGATCGCGGGTCTTTAATCTGTCTGCGTCAGCGTTGTTAACTCTGGCAGCACGTCCGAGCGGAACGGGACGGCTTCCATGTTCGTGCGCTCTAGTTCCTCCAATACGAGCGGATTGACCTGTTGGAGATAAGGCACTAGGACTTTTTCAAGCCGAGATCGATAAAAGCGGTGATAGCTGTAGTTCGGCGTAGCTGGAAATCCGCGCCGGATTTTGTGTTGACCGCCCGCGCCCGGATCGAAGTTACGAATACCCCGTTCGATCGCCCACTCAATCGGGTTGTAGTAGCACAGGCAAAAATGTAGGAACTTTACGTCTTCGAGTGCACCCCAGTAGCGACCGAAGAGGCGATCGCC
>JBCBTL010000198.1:0-5564 GCA_039818705.1 Cyanobacteria bacterium J06639_1 | reverse complement strand
CGATTCGATTGATGCAACCTGGCAAGGGCCAGAGGGTAAAGGTAGCGGCACTTGGGAACTCACTCCAGAGAAGACGGGTGAGCGTAATGAGTAAGTAGATAGTAGTCAGTCATCAACTTCGGCAAATTCGTAGATGCGGCCTTGACGGTCTTTGGCCAAAAATTCGTAGGGCTTGGTGGAGCGGACAGTGCTCGGGAGACCTTTCTTGTTTATAGCGTTCAGGACTTCTTTGAGGCCTTCGCGGTCGAAGCTGACATGGCGAGGGCGTTTTGTCGGGTCGTAGTTGGCACTGTCTAGAGAGCCAACGATGATGTGGAGTTGGACGTTGTCGGAGAGTTGATACCAGAGTCCGGGGTTGTCGGCGATCGCGGTGGCGCTGGAGTAGCGATCGCGTGCTCCGGCTACGTCTCCGGGGAAATACATGGAGTCGAAGCCGCCAGCGGTTTGTTCGTAGTTGTAGTAGTAGTGCAACGGCAGTTCGGCTTCGGATAGCTCTAGGGCTTGTTCGTAGAACATTTTGGCGCGATCGAGGTTATCAACCATCACGGTGTGAACGCGGGGAGCGCCGCTGAGAAACGTCCACATGGCTCCGCCGTAGGCTGATAGGAGCAAAAACATCAGGCCTTTGGTGGAGAGGAGTGCGGCGAGGGGGATGAGCGGCAGTAGCACTGCGGGTACCTGGCGATCGCGAGACGGTTGAATATTTCTAGTATATGTGGGGAGTTCCGACGCTAGGGGAGTGGGATGGGCTGACGGGTTGAAAGGTCGAACTTCGAGCCTGAGACGAGGAAGTGGAGTTTAGTGTCATGCAGCGTATAAGGGCGATCGCTGGCAAGCTGGGATACGTTGCTGGTGCTGGTGCGACCGTCGATGAGGGTGACCGTACCGCTGCCGATGACTTCGAGAGTGTTGTCAGCGCGGATGACGGCGGCAGTGTCTTCGTCGAGGCCGATGCCGAGGCATTCAGGGTGATAAGCGATCGCGGTGAGCAGGCGCGCTAGGCGATTGCGGTTGTGGAAATGCTGATCGATGATCGCGTCGGGCAGGATACCCAGGCCGGATTTGATCGCGACCAGGCTGGGGGTGGGGGTTTCGCCGCTGTAGCCACGCGAAATCATTTGGTGACCGAGGGCGGATGCGCCAGCACTGGTGCCGCCGATGATGGCTCGACCTTGCTGCCAGCGTTGATGCATGAGCTGCATGAGGCTGGTGCCGCCGAGTACGTCTGCGAGGCGTTCTTGGTCGCCTCCGGTGAAGTAGATGGCCGTGCAGGACTGGATGAGTTCGGCGGCGGCAGGATTGCGGGCTTCGATCGGGTTGCGGATATCGAGGGTGGAGATGCTATCGGGGTGCGCGCCAAGACTAGCGAACACCTTGCGATAGAGTTCGCTGAGGATATCGGGAATGCCAGACGCGGCAGGGACGACGACGATGCGGGCTTCGCTGCCGCCTGCAAGTTCGTAGAAGGTCGTCAGGATTGCTTTGCGATCTTCCTTGTCTTCGGCTCCCCCAACTGCGATCAGATCGGCGCGGGTAGATGCGGCCTCGGACTCAGGAGTAGCGGGGATGATGTCCGGCTCGGTGGGAGTAGCGCTCGTTGTCGTAGGACTGGGACGAACGGACATGGGCGAGGGTAACCTTCGACACGGTTGAGACTGTCCCCATGCTACACGTCAGTGCGGGCGAAGCACGGGATGTTCGGCGGAAGGCGACGAGAAAGCGATCGCTCCCAGACATCTCTATCTAATATTCTCTTCATCCCAATCGCTGGGAGTCAATCGCTGGGAGTCAATTGCTGGGAGTCGGTGCGATCGTTTGCATACGAACGAGCGGATGGCATGTGAATAGCGACTGTGGCTACCGATCGGACATCTGACTCAAGTCATAATAGACATGAGTTCATTCCGGCAAGCAACACCGATCCAGCCTGAGAGTTCTGAGGAGCGCGCAGTCGTGTCTTAGGATGAAAAACGGCTCGATTGCGATCGCCGGACAGCCGCTGATTTGCACGTAGAAAACTGACTTGCACGCAGACATGAGAGGTCGAAATGACAGTTGACGCGAACGGTGTAGAGAGTTTGGACGCGTATCGCGCGGCGGCGGCAGAACGAAACCAGTTGAGAATTCCGCCGTTACCGTTGAACGCCGAGCAAACGTCAGCGTTGTGTCAGTTGCTAGTTCAGCCACCGGCAGGTGAAGCCGACTTTTTGTTGCACCTACTGAAGGATCGCGTTCCCCCCGGAGTGGATGAAGCGGCCTACGTGAAAGCAGCGTTTTTGACGGCGATCGCGCGTGGCGACAGTGAGAGCTCGCTGGTAACTCCCAAGGACGCCGTTGAGCTGTTGGGCACGATGATGGGTGGATATAACGCGCGATCGCTCATCGACCTGCTCGATGCGGACGATGCTGAGATTGCCTCTGCGGCTGCCGATGCTTTGAAGCAGACCCTCTTGGTTTACGATGCCTATCACGACGTAGCCGAGTTGGCTGAAACGAATGCGCAGGCTCAATCCGTGATTGACTCTTGGGTTGCAGCCGAATGGTTTACTCGTCGTCCGGCGGTGCCCGCTGCGATTCAGGTGACGGTTTTCAAGGTGCCGGGCGAAACCAACACGGACGATCTTTCTCCTGCGCCTCACGCGACGACGCGTCCTGATATTCCGCTGCACGCGCTGACCATGCTGGAGTCGCGAATGCCGGATGCCTTGCAAACGATCGCCGCACTCAAGCAAAAAGGTCATCCGGTCGCCTACGTCGGTGACGTGGTGGGGACAGGATCGTCGCGCAAGTCGGCAATTAACTCGGTGTTGTGGCATCTGGGTGAGGACATTCCCTGCGTCCCCAACAAGCGATCCGGGGGCTATATTTTGGGCAGCAGTATCGCGCCGATCTTTTTCAACACGGCGGAAGACTCGGGAGCCCTGCCCATCGAGTGCGATGTCACCAAGCTAGAGACGGGCATGGTGGTGACGATTCATCCGTATGAAGGCACCGTTACCGACGAGTCCGGCGCTGTTTTGTCTACGTTCGAGCTAACCCCCGATACCCTGCTGGATGAAGTGCGGGCGGGCGGGCGCATTCCGCTGTTGATCGGGCGATCGCTGACCGACAAACTCCGCGCTGAATTGGGGTTGCCCCCCAGCGAAGTCTTTACTCGCCCGACAATGCCGTCTGAATCGGGTAAGGGCTACACGCTGGCGCAAAAAATGGTGGGCAAAGCTTGCGGTCTGCCGGGCGTTCGTCCGGGCACGGCCTGCGAACCGCTCATGACGACGGTCGGATCGCAAGACACCACTGGCCCGATGACTCGCGACGAGCTAAAAGAGCTGGCGTGTTTGGGATTTAGCGCCGATCTGGTCATGCAGAGCTTCTGCCATACAGCCGCATATCCCAAGCCCGTCGATATTGACACGCAACACACGTTGCCTGACTTTTTCGCCTCGCGTGGCGGCGTAGCGCTTCGTCCGGGGGACGGCATCATTCACTCGTGGCTCAACCGCATGTTGATGCCGGATACAGTCGGGACAGGCGGCGACTCTCACACTCGTTTCCCGTTGGGAATTTCTTTCCCGGCTGGGTCGGGACTGGTGGCCTTCGCGGCGGCGATTGGAGCAATGCCGCTGAACGTGCCCGAATCCGTGCTGGTGCGATTCACTGGAGAATTACAGCCGGGGGTAACGCTGCGCGATATTGTCAACGCGATTCCCTACGTCGCCATCCAACAAGGTCTGCTGACGGTGGCAAAAGAGAACAAAGTGAATGCGTTCTCGGGTCGCATTATGGAAATTGAAGGACTGCCCGATCTGAAAGTCGAGCAAGCCTTCGAGCTGACTGATGCCACTGCCGAACGCTCCTGCGCAGGCTGCACCATCAAACTCAGTCAAGAGACGATCGCCGAATATCTGCGCTCCAACGTAGCCCTACTCAAAAACATGGTGGCGCGCGGCTACGAAGATTCCAGAACCCTCATGCGTCGCGTCGCCAAGATGGAAGCGTGGCTGGACGATCCCGAGCTGATGTCTGCGGATGAGGATGCTGAGTACGCTGAAATTCTCGAAATCGATCTCAATCAGATTACCGAGCCGATCGTGGCTGCACCGAACGATCCCGATAACGTCAAACTGCTGTCGGAAGTGGCGGGCGATCGCGTTGATGAAGTGTTCATTGGCTCCTGCATGACCAACATCGGCCACTACCGCGCGGCGGGCAAGGTGCTCGAAAGTGCGGGAACGATTGACAGTCGCCTCTGGATTTGCCCGCCCACACGCATGGACGAAAAGCAGCTGCGCGAAGAGGGCGTGTACGGCACGTTTGCGGCAGCGGGAGCGCGCACTGAAATGCCAGGATGCTCCTTGTGTATGGGCAATCAAGCTCGCGTTGCGGATGGAGCGACAGTGATGTCTACCTCGACGCGCAACTTTAATAACCGCATGGGCAAAGGCGCGCGCGTTTATCTGGGCTCGGCTGAGTTGGCTGCCGCTTGCGCGCTGCTAGGTCGCATTCCAACCGTCGCTGAATACCGTGAAATTGTGGCGAAGAAGATCGAGCCCTTCGCTGGAGATCTCTACCGCTATCTCAATTTCGACCAAATTGCTGGATTTGAAGATGAAGGTCGCGTAGTTGCCCTTGAAGATATGCCGCGAATCGAGGACGTACTCGGGATGCCGGAACCTGCTGGGGTCTAGCGATCGCAGCTCGTTGGATGTTTGAAAATTTTGCAGCTCTGCGATCGCCTCTCATCCAGTGGCAGGCTTGCCTCAACTGGCCGAATCCAGCCAAGCCTGCAGGTCTGCAAGGCGATCGAAGTCCAACAGTGCTTCGCTGAGGTCTTCCAGTTGCGCTGGAGAGAGGGCGTTGAGTTGGGCTTGCACGGCAGCAGCAAGCTCGCCGAATTTGCGAGTGAGTTGGCGTTGGACTAGCGATCGCTTCCCTCGCTCGATGCCTCGCTCGATGCCTTGTTCGATGCCTTGTTCGATGCCTTGCTCGATGCCTTGCTCAATGCCTTTCTGCTGTGCTGTCCGTTCAATTGCGCTCAAATACGGCATCCTCTCCTCCTGCTGCAACTGCGCTAGCTCGGTTTGATACTCCAGCTCTGCCTCAGGCGGCAGATTTACGATCCACTCGATGAATCGATACAGACTGACAATCTCGGCTCGGCTGTAGCCCTTCTGCCCTAACTTTCGCGTCAGAGTCAGCTTCCACCGTTTGCGCTGGTCGATGTCGTTGCGGGTGGATTGGGCCTTCAGGTGCGCCATCACCACCATTGCGAACGGGTTGGAGCTGGTTTCTAGCTCTTCCCAACGCTGCTCGTAGTCTAACAATTTGACGATGGGGAATTGGAAACGGACTTGACAGCCCCACTGGTCGAACTCGAACACTTGCGGCCGCCAGTTGGGGCGCTCGTCGCTGAGGATTGCCAGGCTGATGATAGGGACGTGGTAGCGATCGCGCAATCGATAAAAATAGATAAACATGCGCTCGGGAAACGCACTCTCCGGCTGACTTTGCACTTCCAAATGCAAGAGAATCCAAGTTTCTTCGCCGTCGAGCTGCCAGAGTTTGAC
>JBCBTL010000197.1:0-5565 GCA_039818705.1 Cyanobacteria bacterium J06639_1 | reverse complement strand
ATTCGCGCTTAATTCAGAATGACTCAGCGATTCGACCCTCATGTTATGCGGCGTGTCCGGTTTTCTAATGAGGGCATCAGCTCCTCATCATCAGCTAGTCTTAGCTTGAGGAAGTTCGGTGAATTCGAGCACATTCAAGTCAGGATCGCGAATGAAAATGGACGTTTTCCCATCGCCAAATGTGACTGGCCCTCCGGTGATGCGAATATTGGCTGAATTGAAAAAAGCTTGCGCCTCCGCCACAGATTGAACCTCAATGGCGTAGTGGGTATAGCCCGGATATCGTGCTTCCACATCCATGAGAATGTTTTGCTCGCAATCGCGATCGGCACAGGAGATGAGGTTAATCTCGATGCCACTGGGATGCTTGACGACAAAAACCTGTTCCACGCGATCTTCGCGAATAACGTGGAACCCGAGAGTTTTGTAGAACTGAATAGCGCGATCGACATTCATCACCCGAATGCCAACGTGATCTAGTTTTTTAATCTGCATACGTGACCCCCAAAAAGCAGCGTCGAAGTCGTGGATTAATTCGAGCTGGACGCAACAGCAACAGCGTCGATTTCGAAAAGAACGCCAGGAGCGTAGAGCGCTGGTACCGGAATCAAAGTGCTCGCCGGAGGATTATCCCCAAATACGGCTTTACGCTTTTCTACGAGATAAGCGAGCTTCTCGGCATCATAATCCGCGATTAACAGCGTAATCTTGACGACGTTATCTGCATTGGTACCAGCGGCATCTAACGCAGCGAGCAATGCATCGAAGGAACGGTCAACCTGGCTATTAAAGTCATTCGCGCCGTTCTCAGCAATACCGACTTGCCCTGCAACATGAACGAGTTGAGCGTTGGCAGCCGCAATGGTTGCCTGCGAATATCCGTACTGCAACGAGTTCGATAGCTCGGGTGGGTTCAACGCCCGTTTCAGATTTTCCTGAGCGTCAACAGATGTCAACAGCAGTCCTGAAGCAAGGAGTCCCGCAAATGGGACTGCCATCAGTACTTGGGTGAATGTCGGTTTCACGGTCAAAGTCCTCATCGGATACGTGCTGAGTTGAGATGACGGCTATGCAGTGATGCAACGTCACATCGCTGCTAGAGAGAGAAGCCATCTCCTTGAAATATCTCTTGATATCAAGATATTTAATGCAAAGGTAAATGTCAAGAATCTTGATGTCGAGATATAATGAAGCCATGACTCAAGACAATATCGATAAAATTTTGGCTCAGTGGCAGCGTGAAGCTCCCGCCCTGGATGTCTCATCCCTGGCAGTGGTGGGGCGGATTTTGCAGCTATCTCGCCTACTGGAAAAGCATCGAGAAACCGTGCTGGCTGACTTTGGGCTGGCTGTGTGGTCTTTTGATATGCTGGCGACTTTGCGGCGTCAGGGGTCGCCTTATCAGCTCAAGCCGACCGAGTTGTATCAGTGGATGATGTTGTCTTCGGGGGCTATGACCAATCGCATCGATCGCCTCGAAAAAGATGAGTTGGTGACTCGCTTGCGAGATCCCAACGACCGTCGCAGTGTCATCGTGCAGCTCACGGCGCAGGGCATCGAACGTGTTGATGCGGTGATTCCCGTTTTATTTGCTCGTGAAAATCAACTCCTGGATGAGCTGAGTCAGACTGAGACTGAAACCTTGGTGGCGCTACTGCGGCACGTTCTCGCTACGCTCCATCAGCAGGTTGCTTAGGGTGCATTGTCAGCGTTGAATCTCGGCATAGAAACGTTTTTGCGCTGAATGTCAGACATAGAAAAGGTGAGAGGCGACTTGCTCGGTGAGATGGCGATCGCGTTGTGCTTGAAGATGCTCGCCCAAGCCGCATCCGGGTTCAGGATAGAACGGAGTTAAACCCCTTACTGGCCGTTGCAATTATGGGAGGGTTGGTTCGACGACCCGTAGAAATCCCTCCACGACGGGAGATACATGGTGCCGCCGCCACGCAACCGCTAACTGAAGTTCTAGCGACTCACCCACGAGGGAACAGTAAGAGATTCCTGTCAGGCCAGCTTTTTGTAGACTTTCAGGCACAAAGGTGAGCCCCATCCCAGCCGCGACCAGTCCGATACGGGTCTGGTGCTTCACGTCTTCGTAGACAATTTGAGGCTCAAAGCCAGCTTGCCGACACATGCTTAAGAAGCGATCGTAGAGAACTGGCCCTTCCTCGCGAGGATGCATGATAAAAGACTCTGTGGCCAGTAACTTGAGCGGTATTTGTGGTTGATGAGCCAACGCATGAGTGTGGGGTAGAGCCACCAGTAATCGCTCTCCCTGCAGCGAATGGAGATCCAGAAAAGAGGCGTCTATGGGGGGATGGAGAAAGCCGAGATCGATTGCTTCGGTTTTCAGAGCATTCACTTGGCCGAGGGTGCAAATCTCGGTCATGACAAGTTCGATATCGGGATAGCGATCGCGAAACTGCTTCAAAATGTTGGGTAAAACGGTATGCATCGAAGAGGGTGTGAATGTGATTCGCAAGGAACCGACCTCGCCCCGAGCCACGCGACGAGCTACACGCACAGCAGCGTCAACTTGCTGTAGTGCCTGACGAATTTCTCCTAAAAATGCAGCCCCCGCCTCGGTCAGTTCGACCGTTCGCTTCGTACGTTTGAGCAGCTCGATCCCCAGCTCTGTCTCCAACTTGTGAACTTGCCGACTCAAGGCTGGCTGAGTGATCTGCAAGCGGGCTGCCGCTTTACCAAAGTGGAGCTCTTCTGCGACTGCGACAAAGTAATGGAGAGAATGAAGCTTCAAAGTAATACCTTTTTGTTATTAGTGCTGACTCAAAAAGCATTGGACAGCATTATTCTTGCTTACTTATGTTAGGAGGTGTGAACCTACTTCGACAAACGTTGCCTTGCTGGCTTCATAGATAGCCATTGGCAGCCGCTCTCGATAGGGGCAAGGGGCGAATCTACAGGCTCTGCTCGTTGGCAATTTTAGATCGTGCGGCTTACAGCCGCTGCGCTTAGTGCTGAGCGGAGAAAGCATTCAATCGTTTCGATGATGGCACTGGAGGAATCAATGAAACGTTTCATTGTCAGAGTTTCAGGTGGAGTGCTGATTGCGGGTTTGGTGTCTGCGGGGGCGATGATGAGTGGCTCAAACGTCACCACGGTTGCTAGTGAAGGCGCTGAGTCTCAAGTCGAGGATAGTTTGCGATCGCACTCAACTCTCTTCGATCGCCCAGAAGCACTCCAAGGCTGGCAAGAATTTCAGGTCGAAGGCTGGGAACCGAAATGGGAACCACCCCGAGTCGAGAATGAAGTATTAGTGCTACAACCCAAGTCGGCAGGATGGTTTGAGGACAATACCGCCGGACATCTTTATCAGGAAGTGACGGGCGATTTCATCGTGACGACCCGTCTCAAAGTAGAGGGCACTCAAAGCACGGTGCCGCAGCGATCGTTCTCGCTGGCTGGGTTATTCATTCGAGCCCCGCGACCCCTTACAGCCGCTAACTGGGTGCCCAATCAAGAGAACTGGGTGTTCTTTAGCCTCGGAACGGCCTTTCCTGCCGGGCGATCGCAGTTTGAAATCAAATCGACCTACAACAGCCTCTCAACATTGAAAATATCTGACGCGCCAACAGGATGGCTGCGGCTGCGGGTTGCTCGCTCGGGCGAACTCTTTACCCTGCTTTATCAACCCGACGGTTCTAGCGAGTGGAGCGTCCTCGATCAGTTCATTCGTCCCGATCTGCCTGAAACTCTGAATGTCGGACTGACCGCTTACGCTGACTGGGATTCAGTGGCTCCGGACTATCCCAATTACCAGCAATACAACGAGCAGGGCGCATCAACCCAAAATGCCGATCTGGTGGCTTACGTCGAATCGATTGAGTTTCGCCGTCCCAATACGCCCCGTTTCCCAATTGCCACACTCGATCCGAGCGTCTCCATGAATCCTCAACTGTCTGAAGACCGGATGGAAGACTTAATGGCCGATTGACCGTGGCTGATAAGCCTCTTTCCCTCCTACTGTTTCAGCGTGTGGAAACATCCTCAAAATGACTACTCTCAAACGACTGGCTTCAGTATGGATAGGGTTGATGATGGTTTGGTCGCTTGCCCGCGTCCAGCAAGTCTACGCCCAAACACCTCCAGATTTTCAAGGTCGATATATTGCCGCTATCTCCGATGCCGATATGCGTGCTTACGCCTACATCGACGGGCAACTGGGCGAACCTCGGGGCATCGATCGGCTTTCGTTGGTCACCCTACCGCTGCCTGCTACTCCCGCATTAACGAGTTCCATTGAAGTCTCAAACTCGGTCATTAATCCTGTCTACAGCCTGGTAGCTTCGCAAGACGGCAATACCATCTTTGTCGCCGAGACCAAGAAACAGCGCGAACCAGGAGATCGGTTAATTAGCGATCTCGATTTAGGGACGACATTGCGCGCTGTTGATGTCTCGGACCCTACTGCGCCAAAGGTCATTGCAGAAGTAGAAGTTGGTATCGACCCGCAAGGTGTGTCCCTTGATGCCAGCGGCACAACGCTGGCCTTAGCAACAAAGGAACCGGATACACCGCTAACCTTTGTCACCTTTACAGAAGGTCGTTTTGGCAATCCACGCCAACTACCCATGAAGGGGTTCACACCGGTTGCGGAACTTCGGGACAGCGGCATGCTGCCGCATCATGTGGAATGGCACCCCACGGCAGATGTCATTGCAGTAAACGCAAATTTCCGGGGACAGGTGCAGTTTTTCCAAATTGTTCGGGATGCTAACGGTGACGTGAGTGATGTAGTGCCCTGGGGTAACCGGGCGGTCACCTCTAAGTGGCCGATGTCGGGTAAGTTCTCCCCCGATGGGCGCTTTTATGTCACAAACGATTTGCAATGGGGACCTGACGTGCGGGGATTTTACGTCAATGCCCCACCATCCCAACTGACGGTCATTGAACTAGCACCGCTTGATACTGGCGATGACGCACAGCACTTTGTGGTGGGTGGTGTTTCCCTCCCCAGACATGCGGAAAGTATTGCTTTCTCAAATGACGGTACGCTGATTGCGACCAGTAATATCGGCCAGACCTGGCTTGCGGTGGACGAGCCTGGATACAGCCAGTCCTCACTCTCTCTCATCCAGTTCGACACTGCCACGGGGCAGACAGTGCACGTGGGTGACTGGACATTTGAAGGTATCTTGCCGGAGGGTATCGATTTTGATGCCTCAGATCGATACGTTGTCGCTGGAGTCTTTGAAAATGAAACACCAGAACCCCGACAGGGTGCACTGGAGTTTTGGCGTGTCGTCCGTTCTGAAGGGTCTCCTCAGTTGGAACGCACGGATTATGTGATTGAGACAGGTCCAGGTGCCCATTCACTCATTGTCGTCAGTTGGCGTGATTTTGCACTCATCAAGACCAAAGCCGTTTTCCCTGATGAAGAGTCGGTTTTCAAGCTGATGTACCTGGCGATGCAGAATATCTCGAAGCGCTGGAAGCGGCCTATTGTGAACTGGAAAGCTGCCCTGTCACATTTTGCTATTCTGTTTCCAGAACGCTTTAACTATTGAATACGCAACTGCTTACACAAAATTCAAAACACTCTCC
>JBCBTL010000196.1:0-5567 GCA_039818705.1 Cyanobacteria bacterium J06639_1 | reverse complement strand
GTCACCTTGAATTCAGTCACCCTAAAATTCAGGATGCGTGATGACGGAAGACTCGACCCCTCTGTGGCGCGATCGCCTGGCCGTCGGCGCGGCCAAAACCGGGTACGTGCTGGAAGAAACTTGGCTCGGCTTACGACGGGGCGGCTGGCTCAACTGGGCTGCAATTAGTACGTTGGCCGTGCTGCTTTTTGCCGTTGGTGCCAGTTTGCAGGTGTCGTGGCAGCTCGATGACGTGTTGCAGTCATTGGGCGATCGCGCTGAGATCTCGGTTTATCTGGAGCCCAACGCGACCCATGCAGAACTGCGTCCCATCATCAGTCGCCTCAGTGATGTGGTTCAGGTGCGTGTCATCGACCGAGATACGGCCTGGCGAG
This sequence comes from Cyanobacteria bacterium J06639_1, assembly GCA_039818705.1. Lineage (GTDB taxonomy): Bacteria > Cyanobacteriota > Cyanobacteriia > Thermostichales > PCC-7336 > JBCBTL01. The sequence continues at coordinate 5,193 of JBCBTL010000196.1, read as the reverse complement.
AGTTAGCCGATGTCATGGGAGCCACAAACTCAGATGCCATTGCCGAGAGTTTGGGCGGCAACCCTCTCGTCGATACGCTCCGGGTGAGAGCGAAGTCAGCCGCCGCCCTCCCCGTCCTGGCGGCGGCGATCGCGCGCGTGGCTGGAGTGGCAGACGTGCAGTACGGCAGTGAAGCGATCGCCCGCTTGGAGCAGTTGCGCAACGGCCTGCAACTCGGGGCGATGGCCGTTACGGGCGGTTTAGCCGTAGCAGCGGTTGCCGTAGTAACGACCACGATCCGGCTGATCGCGATCGCCCGTCGCCGTGAGATCGAGGTGATGCAGCTCGTGGGGGCGACCGAGCGCTGGATTTATCTGCCGTTCTTTTTGCAAGGCGCTTGTTTCGGCGTTGTGGGCGCGCTGGGAGCTTGGGGTTTAACTCGGCTCGCACAGCACGTGGCTGGCAACGTTCTGGCACAAGTGTTTGCCATGCCTTTGGCTAGCGAAGCACTTTCGACTTCGAGTCGAATTTCTTTGCCTTTGGTGCTGGTTGTCTCCGGGATTAGCCTGGGGGCGATGAGTAGCTTTTTTGCCGTGCGACAGGCGATCGCCCGCCGAGCTTAAGAGTATCTTCAACTCGCCCAAACGGGTGTTACGGGATGGCGCGGTTAGGATCGGGATGAAAGCCCAACCCCGTGAACTGTCGTGGCTTCTCCCTCTGCGGTCAAAGCATATCTGGCGTGCTGGTTACAGCTCGGTAAAGCGATTGACGCGCGCATTAACGCTCAACCTGACACACTCAAACCCGATTCTGTCGTGAGTTTGAGCGCATTAAGCCTTGAATTCGAGCAGCTTTGGAATGACATTAAAGACTGCGCCGCGTGCTGCTATCTAGCAGGGACTGACGAAAGCATTGAAGACTTGTTGAGCGATCGCTGGGAAATTACAAATTGCGGTCGCTGCGGTATGCACGTCCCCGTTCTTGAAAGCGGTCAAGTCAGTTCGGGGCCTTGTCCCTGCGCTGACATGATGGACGCATGGCCAAATGCCGAGACGTTGCCGCCTCGGCTGAATGCAGGAGCGATCGACCCGACGGTTTGCCGACTGGAGCAAGTGCGCGATCGCCTGTTAGCTCGCGAGGTCGGCCTCAGTGAACTGGTATCCAGTCATCTGAGCTAGGTCTTCGAGGGGGAAGACCCCAGGAGTCGGTTCGCCATCGATGAACCAAGTGGGATAGCGCTGAACGCCTTTATCGATGCATTCTTGGGCAGGAGGAGTGCCGCGATCGCCGTTGGGCGAGCATTCCACGTAGGGAACGTCCTTAAAGGCCGAGCCGAAGTACTCCTTTTGCTGGGCGCAGGCCGGACACCAGTGCGCGCCGTACATCGTGCCGCCCACTTCTTCCAAGTGCGCCGCTAGGTTCACGGCCAGAGGGCTCGGCGGCGGCGTTTGGTTGGCGTACACGCCGACCGTGAAGACCAGCGTGCAGAGTGAAATAATGGTGCCGTTGAACAGAAGCTGACCGAGATCGATCCAGTTACGTCCGATCAGCGTAGTGACCCAGATCGCCGCCACCAGTACGATCGACACCGTGCAGTACAAACAGAAAGATTTAAGCACGCCCACCATCAGGTAGAGCATGTACACCTCAAATGCCGCCATCGCTGTGGTCAAGCCGAACAGCACCGGCCAGCGCCACTGCTTCACCAGCGGCAGCGACTGAGGAACTACGGCCAGCGCCAACACGCCGAGATACGCTAACAAGCCCCACAGGGCGGTGGGCAAGCCCAAAAACATCGCCCAGCGACTGCCGAGCACGAGATCGCAGCTCATGCCCTCGCCGCTACAGAGAGCGACTTCAGTAGCTTGAAATTTGCTGATGGTGAGGTAAGCCGTCAAGACAGCCCCCATTACCGACAGCACGGTCAAAACAGTTCGGGAATGGCGATACAGCCAGGGATCGGGTTCGGAGAAGCGAGCAGTCATAGGCGATCGACAATCACGACAAAGCCAAGCACTTCCTATTATGCAGACCTGACTTTGCCTTGTCTTCAGCATTCATCTGAGAAAATTCTCAGTTTGTTTGCGATCGCAGTTCTCGCTGTTGTTTCAGATAGGCAAAGACGGACTTATCGCCAATGTCGGGGGGAATGGCTTGCACGCATTTGCGTAGTGCAAACGCCAGAAATAAGACTGCCCACACTGCGAGCAGGTTTGCTTTGAGAGAATCAGGCAGCAATCCCGTCAGATGTCCCATCAACAATGCAGGCACGAGCGGGGCTAACGCCATCGTTTCCAATCGTCCGAAACAGAAGGCTTCTTTGATAAAAATTCCAGTTAGCGCCGCAAATGTGAATCCTGTTGCCCACAGCACGACGGGATGCTCGTAGCTGGTTTGGAGTAGCGGCGTGTCGAAGATTACAGAGATCGCGATCGCCCCCAAACAGCCAACCCCCCAAAACACCTGCAAAGTTCTGTGCAGCGCAGCCATGTAGATATGAATAGTGAATAAGCTCACTCCCAATGCCACGCAGCCGAGGCCGTATAAACCAGTGAGAGCGTTCAAAACGAGGGCGTTCGTGCCGACCGCCAGCGTCAACCCCGTCGCGATCGCGAAGCACGCAGCCGCCACCATCAATCCAGCGCGATAGATGATGACTTCGCGGCGATCTTCAGCAGTAATGACAAACTCGCCGAACTGTCCTTGATACACTTCGCGCACTGACGACATGACGCTTCTCCCGAGCTAGCTTGCTTCAACCTTAGCGTTTGCTAACTCGATCGCGAGTCGCGCAACTCCACGCGATCGCCTCGCTTGGCCTGAAGGCGATCGCGAGCGCTACCGCCATTCACCGCAATTTCAATCCAGCCGTCACTGCCCGCAAGGGCGAGGAATTCACCTGAAGGGCGATCGCCATAGGTCATACATCCTGGAACGCAGCGATCGCCAATCGCTACTTCCCACTTCTCAGACGTGACGAGCGTTCCGGCGAGATTGGTGATGAGATTGCCGAAGCGATCGATGGCCTGAATGCTGCCCAACCACCCCCATTCGGTGCGTTCGCGTGGCAGTTCGGGCAAGCGTTGCAGTGTGGGCAGGACGATCGCCGATCCCACCTGAGCGAGAACGACCCCAGAGGCGAGGTGCGCCCCCACCGGCGCGAAGATATCCCGACCGTGAAAGGTGGGGCTGGCAGAGCGATCGCGCCAAAAGTCTGGATTGTCCAGCTCGACAGCGGCGATCGCCGGACTCCGGTTGAGAACATCGCTAAACAGTCCGTTGTCGGGGCCGACGAGGATGCCTTCGGAGATGGCGATCGCGATCGCCCGCCGCGCAGTCCCCACCCCCGGATCGACTACGGCGACGTGGACGGTTCCTGGGGGGAAATATCGGTAGGCCGTTGCCAGTTGAAAGCTGGCGGTGGCTACGTCTTGAGGGGGAATGTGATGGGTGAGGTCGATAACCGACAGGGATGGATTGACGCAGGCGATCGCTCCTTTCATCGCTCCGACGTAGACATCACGATCGCCGAAGTCCGTTAATAACGTCAAACATGAAGCCTGAGTCGCGATGGGCTGCATCGTCTGCACATCCTCCGAGCGGGAATAAATCTTCGATCTTTCTGTAGTTTTGTAGCTCAGGCTACGTTTTGTAAAAGCAGCTACAACACTTCTCAAGCGCAGTAGATATCTCTAAATGAACGTTTGCTAGAGAGGGTCGATCGGGGGATGGATTTTGAGGCTTACGATCCCGGCGATTTTTACGATGAGATGTTCGCAGGAAGCGGTCAACCCCGCCCCGAAACTCGCCTGCTGGTCGAAACCCTAGAAAAACTACCCGCTGAGGAGCTACACCAGCGTCAAACCGCGATCCAAAACATGCTGATGCGGCTGGGGGCGACGTTCAACGTTTACTTCGAGGGGCAAAATACCGAGCGCATCCTGCCGTTCGACATCATCCCGCGCATCGTGGCGGCGGACGAGTGGGACACCCTCGAACGCGGCCTCAAACAGAGAATCCACGTCCTCAATTTGTTTTTGCAAGACGTGTACGGCGATCGCCACATCATCACCGACGGGCGCATCCCCGCCGAGCTGGTTTTGGGGTCGAAGGGCTATCTCGAACCCTGTCAAGAGTTGAAGCCGCCGCGCGGAGTCTGGTGTCACGTCATCGGCACGGATTTGGTACGCGATCGCGACGGTCACTGGTACGTACTGGAGGACAATTTGCGCTGTCCGTCTGGAGTGTCGTATATGTTGCAAAACCGGGAGGCGATGAAAAATTCATTTCCCGAGTTATTCCAAGCGATGAACGTGCGATCGATTGGCAAGTATCCTGGGTATTTGCTGGAGACATTGCTAGCACTCGCCCCCGACTACCGCCCCGACCCCACCGTCGTTGTTCTCACTCCCGGCCTCTATAACTCGGCCTACTTCGAGCATTCCTTCCTCGCTCAACACATGGGAGTAGAGCTGGTTCAGGGAGAAGATCTGGTCGTGGCGGACGGCTGGGTGAACATGCGCACGACCCAGGGACTCAAGCAAGTTGACGTGATTTATCGCCGCATTGACGATACATTTCTCGACCCGCACGTCTTCCAGCCGGATTCGTTGCTAGGCGTGCCGGGATTGATGGAAGTGTATCGCGAGGGGCGGGTGGCGATCGCCAACGCACCCGGTACTGGAGTCGCCGACGATAAAGCGATTTACGCCTACGTGCCCGACATGATTCGCTACTACCTAGGCGAAGAGCCAATTCTAGACAACGTGCCCACCTATCACTGTTCGGATCGGAAGCAGCGCGATCGCGTTCTCCAAGACCTCGAACGTCTGGTGGTCAAGCCTACGGCGGAATCGGGTGGCTACGGCATGTTAGTCGGCCCCCACGCTACGCCAGAAGAACGAGCGGCCTTCGCCCAAAATATCGAAGCCAACCCCCACCGCTACATCGCTCAGCCCACCCTCAGCCTGTCGCGCGTGCCAACGGCGTTTGATGACGGCATTGCGGGCTGTCACGTCGATTTGCGGCCTTTCATTTTGTACGGCGATGACATTCGGGTCGTGCCGGGGGGGTTGACGCGGGTAGCGCTCAAGCGCGGCTCGTTGGTGGTGAACTCGTCTCAGGGGGGAGGCAGTAAGGACACTTGGGTGTTGAGCTAGAAAGGCGATCGCCCTTCGCACTATTGCAGCTTGCAAGCTGCTTAGGACGTTTTGG
>JBCBTL010000195.1:0-5572 GCA_039818705.1 Cyanobacteria bacterium J06639_1 | reverse complement strand
GACTCATGACTCCAAGGCACTCGGAAAGATCTTAGATATGGATAACGAATCAGATGAAGTTTGGGGAGATAGTGCTTAGAGTCATGAGTCGATGCCGCCGTGACCTCATAACTACGAATATAACCATATCTGGCATCGATATTCATATGATTTTTGTATCCAAAAAACTGCGACCATTTTTCTTCGTCCACTTAGCCTATACGTCTTCCTAGGAGAGCTTTCCCGGCTTCTCATTCCACTTCTCAGAAACTTTTTTCTGCTTAAGTAATTCATTTTCTTCTCGACTATTTCTTGGAATAGGAATAGGCACTAGTGTTGCATCCACAATTTGCCCTGCTTTAGCTTAATACCCACGCTCAAACAGATAAAACCGGATTTCGTATGAAATGCGATCGAGTGGGATGGCTCATTAGAACGAGGTCTGAGGAATAGGGATGACGCGATCGCGTTTCGCCCCAGCCAGTTCGTCAACGCGCGATCGAAAGAAAGCCATCCACGCGGCAATGCCTTGCCCCGTGCGAGCCGAGATCTCGAAGACACGGGATTGGGGGGCGATGCGGTGGATGTTGGATAGGGTGCGATCGCGATTGAATTCGACGGCCTTTTCCAGGTCGAGCTTGTTGAGCAAGACCCCATCCGCCCACTTGAACGCTGTCGGGTACTTCAGGGGTTTGTCTTCGCCTTCCGTCGCCGACATCAGAACGACGCGCAGGGTTTCGCCTAAGTCAAACGCTGCCGGACAGACTAAATTGCCGACGTTTTCGATCGCGAGTAGGTCGATCGCCTCCAAATCGAGATCGGCGATCGACCGAGCTACCATCGCCGCGTCCAGATGACAGGCAGTACCTGTTGAAATTTGGACGGCCTGAATGCCTGCGGCTTGCAAGCGTCGCGCGTCGTTATCCGTTGCCAAACCTCCGACAATCGCAGCCATTTGTAGAGGGCATGGCTGCCGCTTCGCTTCGAATGCCATGCGGGCGATCGCAGCAGTTTTCCCCGAGCCGGGAGCTGAGATGATATTCAAGACCTGCGTCCTCCAGCATCGTGCCCGCCACGACGACATCAAATGCAAACTCCAAAGCGTCAACGACCACTCCTGAAAACTCCCCGACTTCGAGCTGAAGCTGATGGATATGAGGCGCACCCACTTCGCGCGCTCGGGCGATCGCGATCTCCGAGACAGATTCCATCACGCTCACCTCATGCATGGGCGATTGCTCGAACGTATCCCTTTTTTGGCAGCGAATTCGATACCCCCAAAAGCACCTCCAAACAGGACAGCGCCCGCGCCATGCCCCGTTCGGCCAGCGGCGAGAGGCGATCGCCCACCTCGAAATTGCTGCCCGGTACCGTAATCCACCATGCCTGCGGCGCGCGCCCGTAGAGGGCTTGGGTGAGAGCCAACAGCGATCGCGGATCGCTCGCGTGGTCGCCCAGATGTGACGAGGCCACCGGATAGAGCGTTGTCAACTGCACGCCGCGCGGACAGACCTCGCGATCGACGCAGGCATCCACAAACACGACTAGATCGGCGCGGTGCAGGTCGTCCGCGATTTCGGGGGTGAGCTGGGGAACAGCAAGCGATCGCACTTGCGGCAAGTGCCAGTCTGCCACGGTGGTGGCAATCCGAATGCCGATCGCGTCGTCTCCGCGCAAGGCATTGCCGTACCCAATCGTGACGATTCGCCGAGGCGAAGCGGGGAGTTTTGCGATGCTTTCCATAGAAAAGATGTCTCAACGTGGGTTGGCAATGACGGTCTAGCCAAGAAAGACGCAGCCCGTAGGTTTGCCTTCTCCGCAACCTCACTTAGAAGCATAGGTAGAGACTTTGGGGAATTTGTGAGGCTCCGGTACGCAAAATGTCAGTCCCGAATTCCCTTCACGACATCCTTAACCCGCCTTGATGTAATGAATGCTAGATAGTCCGCGCCAGTTGGGTGTGGGAGGTAGGTCGAATCATGTCTGACTTTGTGAGTGCAACCGCGATCGCCGCTGACGATCTGTGAAGGCGCTACGCGGCGGGCGAACGCACCTTTTTGCGCGCGGATCTAGCCGGAAGGAACCTCCGACGAGCTTATTTGGCCGGGACAGACTTGCGCGAAGCCAATTTGCAAGCTGCCGACCTCCGAGGTGCGAATTTGTCGGGTGCCAATCTCTCGGGTGCTAATCTTCAGGGCGTTCAGCTCGGTCGCCCCCGACGCAACGCAAGGACGCAATCGGGACGGTCGTATTTGGCTTCGTGTTGATGGGCAGTGCCGTATGGGGCGCGATCGCTCGCGGCGTGATGTTAGTCAGCACTTTGATTTTGGGGGTGATTTTTGGCGAATCGATTGCACTAAAGCGATCGCACGCTCGCCCCACGAACTTGAGCGAGGCCGATCTGCGGGGCGCACATCTCACGCAAGTTATCGGTCGCGGCACCTTTACCGACCCTATCGACGACGACGCGACGATATTTGACCCCGAGTTCGATCCCATTCGGATGGGGATGCGATCGGCCAATGTTCGATAAGTTATCTCTGCATCCCGGGCTGGAGACGGATATTCGACGAGGCACTCGATCTTGAGTAGAGATTTTGCACGGATGTCACTCTGAAGTCTGAACCCCTCATCCCACCTTGGTAACGATCGATTGATGCAAACGATCTGCAAACGATCTTCCACGTTCTCTATTTTGTATAGCTGCTATCAGTTTCGGCTTTATGACTTGAGTAATATCAGTGAGATTTGTCAAGGTTGGTAAATATCATGAGTGCAAATGCAGCCCGCATCGAAGCGATTCATCAGATTTCAAATCGAGCACTCATGCCATCTAAAGCTCCTGAAAGACTCGAAGAAATTTGGGCAGAAAATGTTTTCAACCTTGCCAAGATGCAGGCAGGTTTACCAAAGGCTGTTTTTAAATCGATCAAGAAAACGATTGTCACGGGTGAAAAGCTCGACCCCTCTGTAGCCGATGCTGTGGCGACGGCAATGAGAGATTGGGCTATGTCAAAGGGAGCGCTCTATTACGCTCACGTATTTTATCCGATGACGAATATGACGGCAGAAAAGCACGATGGTTTTATCTCCGTACAAGGGGATGGCAGCGTTATTTCAGAGTTTTCAGGCAAGGTGCTAGTTCAGGGCGAGCCTGATGGTTCTTCCTTCCCGAACGGTGGAATTCGAGACACCTTTGAAGCTCGGGGCTATACCGGCTGGGATGTGACCAGCCCTGCTTACATCATGGAAACAGATAACGGTTCGACCTTGTGTATCCCCACCGTCTTTGTATCTTGGACTGGGGAAGCGCTCGATAAGAAAGTCCCCCTTTTGCGCTCGATTGCTGCAATGGATAAAGCTGCAAACAAAGTGCTAAAACTGCTCGGCCACGCGGATATTGCTCGGGTAAACTCCAGTTGCGGCGCCGAGCAGGAATACTTCTTGATCGACAGTAATTTTGCAGCTCAGCGCCCCGACCTGTTACTAGCTGGACGCACCTTATTTGGTAGAGCGCCTGCGAAGGGACAAGAATTTGACGATCATTATTTTGGTGCCATTCCCGAACGAGTCCAAGTCTTCATGCAGGATGTAGAAGAAACGCTATATAAGCTAGGCATTCCTGCAAAAACTAGACACAATGAAGTGGCTCCGGGGCAGTTTGAAATCGCTCCTTATTTTGAAGCTGCAAACGTCGCGAGCGACCATCAGCAGACTATTATGACGGTGCTGCGCCATACCGCTAAGAGGCACGGGTTCTTCTGTCTGCTTCACGAAAAACCATTTGCTGGCATCAATGGCTCTGGAAAACACGTCAACTGGTCTGTGGGGAACTCAACCCAGGGAAACTTGCTCGATCCTGGCGACTCTCCCCACGAGAACGCTCAGTTTTTAGTCTTTTGCGGAGCCGTGATTCGAGGCGTTCACAAGTACGGGCCGCTCATGCGAGCGGCAATTGCCACGGCAAGCAACGATCACCGACTGGGAGCGAACGAAGCACCGCCCGCGATTATGTCTGTTTACTTGGGCACGCAGCTTGAAGAAGTCTTCGACCAAATCAAGAATGGCTCGGTCACGGATTCAAAGCATAGAGGCATTTTGGATTTAGGGATTGATGTGGTGCCGCCACTCAGTAGAGATGCCGGCGATCGCAACCGCACCTCACCCTTTGCGTTTACGGGCAATCGATTTGAATTCCGAGCCGTTGGCTCCAGTCAGTCGGTATCGGGGCCGTTGATCGTGCTGAACACGATGCTTGCCGACTCTCTAGAGTGGATCGGGAATCGCCTGGAGAGTGAATTAGCGAAAGAATCCGATCTCAACACCGTCATCATTACCGTTCTAAAAGAGGTGATGGAAGAGCACGGTGCCGTTATTTTTGGCGGCAATGGATACTCTGAGGAATGGCATCAAATGGCCGTTAAAGAGCGCGGTCTAGCCAACTTGCCAACGACCGCTGACGCATTACCAGCCTTGACGGCAGAATATATCGAAGATTTGTTCGAGAAGACAGGCGTGTTAACTCCAGTTGAGCTGGAGAGTCGCTTTGAGGTCTATGCCGAGCAGTACATTCTGTCAATTGAAGTTGAGGCCAAGCTGGTCGTCAGCATGGCGAAGACACACATCTATCCTGCTGCCGTCGAGTATCTGTCAAAGCTTTCCTCAACCATCGCCAGTCTGTCCGGTTTGGGCATCGATTTCGAGCAAGACAGCGCGAAGACAGTAGCCGAATTGACTGGCTCGATGGTTTCAGCCGTTGGCAAATTAAGTGCCGCCATGCAGAAACACGACTTTTCTAGCACTGAAGACCACATGCAATATTGTGCGAAGACAATCCGCCCGCTGATGGAGGATGTTCGCACCTATGTCGACGCGCTAGAAGGTGAAGTGGCAGATAGCTTCTGGCCGTTGCCAACGTATCAAGAGATGTTGTTCGTGAAGTGAGGCTTTCGGACAATGCCGCAGGACACGTCAAAAGAACGATCGTCGCGGGCAAGTTCTAAGCGTTACCAGCGGACTCTCAAGCAGTAGTTTCTCACCTCTCAACGGGGATGTGCCGTTGAGAGGTTGCTTTTCGCTTAAATGGGTAAGTTCAGGAGTTCTGTCGATCGGATCGACGAGCGTCATAGTTTCCACACATTCTTTTCTTAAAATCGATCTAGTAAGGGGAGCTATAGGGTTGACATCTACTTCAAATGAATGAGCTTCATGCTTTGACGAAGATGTGAAAGGTAGCTTGTTATCCTCCAGCTCCGAGGAGAAATGATCGTGCTTGACTCTCACTATGACGACTTCTTCCGTCTGTCTGAATTTCCGCTCGAACCGGAGATGACAGAGGCAACTCGTACGACAACTCTGGCAGAACGCTCCGAGCGAGAAACCGCGATCGCGATCGTGCTGCGGGAAGGCTTGAAAGCTCACGTAGAAGCAGGCAGTCGCTTGGCCGAACGCCTGCGCGACGCGATCGCGTTGCTGTTGTGGGCTGACACCGACCGCTCGGTGGTCGCCCCCACGTAACTCCCGCGAGCGAGCCCATAGAGGATCGAACCATGCGTAGATTTCACAATCGTCGCAAAGCAGGTCGGCTGCTTGC
>JBCBTL010000194.1:0-5573 GCA_039818705.1 Cyanobacteria bacterium J06639_1 | reverse complement strand
GCTCGGTCCGGCTGCCGCAAGAGAAGAAACGTGGATGAGGATTGGAGGCCGACGCTGACGCGCGAGGACGGACGCTAGAGTTCGGGACACATCGACGTTGGACTTTCGGAAGGCCGACGAGCTGACGGCCTTGGTTGCTCCCGCGAGATGAAAAACGGCCTCTACATCCTTTAGCAACCCGGCGTACGTTTGTGGCGAAAGCAGATCGGCTTGATGGACCCGTACGCCATCCAGATTGAGCGCGTCTTCGCAGCCCAACCGCTGCATCAACAGCGCCATTTCCCCCAGCGTAATGCCCGAAAATTCTTTCCCTTTGCCAGCCGTCACGAGGAGTATCTTCCCTTCAGCCGTCCTACCGATCGCGCTGCGGGCGGCTTTTTGCGTCTGAAACGCCGCTTGAAACTGCTCCAGCGCTGCATCTAAAACGATCTGCCCGTCTTGCATCAGCAACGGCCCCCCTCCGATCGCGTGGTCGTAAGTGGATACTTCAGACGGTTCGGGACGGGTGACGAGTTCGACTGCCTCGCCAACTTGAAACATTAGGGCGCGATCGCGAGCCACCTCCCGACGCGCCACGAGCAAATATCCTGCCTCGGGAATATCCACCGCCATGCTTCCCGCCGCCTCAGCCGCTTGGATATCGGCAATTTCACCGTCAAGCACCGTCACGATCGCCTCACCGTCGGTTTTAGACACATAGCGATCGCCCCACTCCGGACTGTACCGCGACCATCCTGCCTGAGCGAAGCCGCTATTGAGGTGAGTCAGTTCGATATCCGCCCCTGCAACCGTCGCGATTTCCTGCCAGTCCAGTCGCGCAAAGAAAAATTCTCCCGTATCGTTCCAGGCCGCAACCCCGCGCCCCAAAATCGGGCTAGAGATCCACTCGCCATCGCGCCGGAGCGCTCCCAGCGGCTGCTGCGTTTTGCGATTGAAGAATCCACCGTTGATGGCGATCGCCGCCCCCTGAATTAACGATGCCGATCGCGTATCCCGAATTCCCTCCAGGCGATCGGGCACTGCCCAAAACGGCCTCAAACTCAAACTCGGTTGAGATAAATCGATCTCGGCGATCGCGACTGAAACTTGGCGATCGCCGAAAGTACTCGTCTGTCGGGCGATCTCGATCCCCGGCAACCACGCTAGCTCGATGGGAGGCGGAAACAGGTCGGGAAATGTTGGGGTTTCGGGCGTTGGCGAGGTTTGCGGCAAGGGCAGTTCGGCTAGGGGAGCGTCGGGGATTTGGAGGAAGAGGCGATCGCCATTCGCCTCGAACTGCCAGTCCCAAGCCTCCGTCAGCGGCATAATCGACACGAAGCGCTGAAATCCCCCCTCATTCCAGAAGGCAGCAACTTCAATGGGCGGATAGTCCCGCCACTGAATGAATTGCTGAAAGGGATCGTCGCTCGATAGGAGCTTCACGTCTACGTGTCTGGCGAGCCAGAGCGCATCCACAGCCACTTGCCGATTCCAAATGCCCCATTTCCCGTCGATCGCATTCCCCGTCCGCGCAATTTGGATGAGCCGGCCTTGGCGTTCGAGAGCGTTGGGATTGCTCGTGGCAGGAGCGATCGCCAACGGCCAAAGACACAGCGCGGCGATCGCCATGTTGATGACTCGTTTCCCCATGTGGCCGACATCTGAGCCAACATCCACACACGCTCGGTGTTTCGCCACGCGATCGCCCTCACTACCGCTAAACTGCACTGCTTGCCAGGCTACACTCGCGTTGACGTGCAGACCTGCGTGAAGGTTCGCGGTGTGTCCAAAAAGTTCGCATGACTCTGATTTGTGACAGCCACATCATGAGGTGCGTTGTGGCGAGAGCGATCGCCGCCTTCGAGTCCATCGAGCGGCCTGATATCGAGGCGATCGAACGCCAATCCCCCCGCGAAGAACTACTCGGATATATCAGCAATTGGGATTGGTATCGCCAGCACTCGTGGCAGGACTTTGCCGCCGAACTGCCAACAGAACAGTTCGACCCCTTCGAGTTCCCGAGCTTACCCCCGACGGTCTATCGCTATTTCACACCTGGAATTCTCGCGGCCACGTTCGGAGCGCTCGCAGCTAACCAACCCGCGCGTGCCTTTTGGGAAGAGTACTGGATCTTCGCTCTCGTCCCCCTCAAATCCAGGATTGAAGCGTTTCGTTTCGAGTACTTACCTCATTTCTCCACCGCTCAGAAAGAGGCGATCGCGTTCGGACTCGTGACTTTCAGCCACCGTCAAATCGCACGCGAAAACTATGCAGATGCCGACCTCGAACGGGCGATCGCGCAAGTTTGGAGCCCTGCGTAAAGCGTGCGAAGACAATCTGGCGGTTTCTGCCTCGATCGCTCTAAAAGTGATGTAACGAAAGGTTAAAATCGACGAGATTGCCCCTCCAAGGCGATCGCATTGCTGCCCATTACGAGAGGAACGAGCTGTGGTCGATCATTTAATTCGCGCAACGGCAGCAGCAGGAACCGTCCGAGCCGTCGCGATTAACTCCACCCAGCTCACTGCTGAAGCGAAAAACCGACACGGACTGTCTTACGTCGCCACCGCCGCCCTGGGGCGGGCAATGGCCGCAGGATTGTTAATGGCTTCCGGCATGAAACGCACCGAAGCCCGAGTTGACTTGCAGTTCAAAGGGGGTGGCCCCCTCGGAAAAGTGTGGGCGGATGCGGGCGCGGACGGAACCGTGCGAGGCTTCGTCCAGCACCCCGAAGTCGAACTGCCTCCCAACGCGATCGGTAAGCTCGACGTGGGTGCAGCCGTCGGGAGCAATGGCTATCTCAGCGTCATGCGCGATCTGGGCTACGGCTATCCCTACAGCGGCTCGGTCGAGCTAGTATCCGGCGAAATTGGCGATGACGTGACTCAATACCTCGCCCGCTCCGAGCAAACCCCTTCCGCCCTTCTCCTAGGTGTCTACGTCGATCGCGATGGCGTGCAGGCAGCAGGTGGCCTCATGCTGCAAATCATGCCGGGAGCGCCAGACGCTCTGATTGAAGAATTAGAAGCCAAATTAGGCGCTGTGAGTGGGTTCACCCCATTACTGCGCTCGGGCAAGAGCCTCACCGACATCCTGCAAGACATCCTCGGAGACTGGGATCTCGACATCGCCCCCGAAACGAATTTGGTGCGTTTTTACTGCAAATGCAGCAGCGATCGCGTGATGGGCGCGCTCCGCATGCTGGGCGAAGACGAACTCACCGATATGATTCGCACCGACAAAGGCGCTGAAGCCACCTGTCACTTTTGCAATGAGATCTACCGCGTCAGCGAATCCGAGCTAGTCGAACTGGTCAAGACGATGGCCCAGGCAGGCAGCTAGGCGATCGCATGTTCTCTCCCTCATGCCAGCTCAGCACTTGTCTATTGGCGGCACACCTACGTACCTCCTTTGCGCGATCGCACCAGCAATCGACAGGTTGGCAGCACCCCACGATTACTTTTGCCGTTTCAGGTAGGCGACAGAGATCCTCACTGCGAAGGCATTCTGGATAGCTAAAACTTCCCGGCAGCTTGAAGTCGGCACTAGCTAGACATCCACTGGCGGAACATCCGTGCGGGCAACAGTCTTTCGAGGCGATCGCTGCGCGGAGAGTGCTTGGCATGAAGCAATCGACATCCTTTTTGCCAGGGTTCTTAGGGCGTGGGAGTGGGGAAACAGGCGATCGCCCCGTATTCTTGCGACCGTAAAAGCGATTATTGCCTGAATTGCTCTACAAAATTCACGGTGTTTTCACTATTGCAGACTAGTGTAATGTTGCCCTCTCGCGGCTGAAGTTCGGTACTTGCAAAATACATAGTAGGTTTTCGCGATGAACGTTGGGGTTTTAACACTCGGATTGGCTGGATTAATGGGGGTGTTCCCCATCGCAGCATCAGCAGCATCGTTTACAGACATCTACGCCTTCGGGGATAGCCTGCTCGATACGGGCAACTTGTTTGCAGCCACCTCGGGGCCATTGCCGCCCGGTACGCCGCCACCGACTGCGGTGCCTTTTCCCGGACCTCCCTATCCTGGCGCGCCGTATTTCAACGGTCGCTTTTCCAACGGGCCGATCTGGATCGAATCTGTCGCTCCAGGACTGGGATTAGCCCCCAATCCCACCACGAATTTTGCGTTTGGCGGCGCGACATCGGGTTTCACGCAGGTGCAGTTTCCTGGCATTCCAGGATTGCGCGGTCAGGTGGGCGCGTTTGCGTCAGCGGTTCCAGTTGCCGATGCTGATGCGCTGTACGTGATCAGTTCGGGCGGCAATGACTACTCTCCGTTCGAGCTAGACCTCAGTACAGCGACCCCCGACATCATTGCCAACCAGATTGCCAACACGGTGAACCATATTTCGACATCGATCGTCGAGTTGGCCTCCACAGGGGCAGTGTCCTTTGTGGTGTTGACGGTGCCCGATTTGGGGGTCATTCCGTCCAGCGTGGCGGCTCCAGTTGAGGTGTCCGCAACGCTCTCGGCAATTTCGCAGCAGCACAATGCATCGTTGCAAACGTCGGTGAATGCCCTCAACGCCAATTTGGGTTTGGACATCATGATGCTGAACGTGAACGTTCCGTTCGGTCAGGCGATCGCCAATCCAGCCGCCTTTGGATTCACCAACGTGACCGATGCATGTTTCGACTTAGCAACGCTAACGACGTGTGCCAATCCTGATGAGTATTTGTTCTGGGATTTCACCCACCCAACAGCGGTCGCGCACCAAGCACTTGCAGCCTACGCACTCGCCGAACTTGAAGCCGCCCACGTCCCTGAGCCAACTACGGCTCTCGGTCTGGTGGCATTAGGCGCGTTGGGGGCGCGTCGCTGGCAGCGCCGTCGCGATCGCTCGAACAACTCTGCAAGCTAGTCGTTCCTGTTCGTTCTCAGTTCGCAACGCTCTAGAGTAAAGAAGCAGAGCTTGAGACACGAGTCATGAACGGAAACGCGGTGCTGGCGATCGCGATTGTGGGGTGCGCTCTGGCAGGTTACCTGCTGGGTTCAATTCCGACGGGGTATTTGCTGGGGCGCTGGCTGGCCGATCTCGATATCCGCGAGTGCGGGTCTGGTTCGACGGGAACGACCAACGTCCTGCGAACGCTGGGCAAAGGCCCCGCCCTGACGGTGCTGGTCGTCGATATTGCGAAAGGCGCAGCGGCGGTCGTACTGTCCCAATTTGCCGCCAGCACGCTCGGGGTCGAGTCTGCCGCGATCGCCGCTGGGTTCGCGATCGCGGCAGCGCTGGCGGCGATCGTCGGTCACAGCAAGCCCGTGTGGTTAGGCTGGCGAGGGGGCAAGTCAGCCGCAACCAGCCTGGGCGTGTTACTGGCGATCTCGTGGCCGGTGGGCTTGGCGACGTTGGCAACGTGGCTATCTGTCTTGGCCGTGTCTCGGATTGTTTCATTGAGTTCGATCGCGGCGGCGATCGCGGCTCCTATCTGTATGGCGGTTTTCGGGCAGTCTTGGCCGCTAATTGGGTTCGCGATCGCTGGTGGCATTTACGTGATTTGGCGGCATCGCAGCAATATCGAGCGCCTGCTAGCTGGCAAAGAACCCAAAATCGGCCAGAAGCTCGACACCGAAGCTACAAC